>NZ_JBFPJR010000001.1:0-218478 GCF_040838215.1 Nocardioides eburneus
GGTACGTGTGGGAGCGCCACAACCGACATCTCGCGTGGATGAAACCGACATCTCGACCCGTCCGAACCGACATCTCGCGCGGGTGGGGGTCAGCGGGTGGGGGTCAGCGGGTGGGGGTCAGCGGGTGGGGTCAGCGGGCGCGCGGCTTGTAGGCCGGGGTCTCGCGCTTGAAGGCCGCCTTCTGGGCGATCTTGACGTTGGCGCCGGCGAGCAGGAAGACCTGCTCGAGGCGCTCGCGCGCGAAGGTGGCGCGGGGCGAGCGGTGCCAGGTGGAGTTGAAGAGCCGCTTGGCGGAGGCGAGGGCGTCGGGCGACTTGGTGGCCAGCTCGTGGGCGAAGGCCGTCGCGGCGGCCACGGGGTCGGAGGTGACCTCGGTGACGAGGCCGAGGTCGTGCGCCTCCTTGCCGCTGAGCATCGCCGCGGTCATGGTGAGTCGCTTGGCCTGGTCGATGCCGACGACCTCCGCGAGTGAGCGGATGCCGGTCATGTCGGGGATGATGCCCCACTTGCCCTCGAGGACGGACCAGGTGGAGTCGGGCGCCGCGAACCGGAAGTCGGCACCCAGGGCGATCTGGACGCCGCCGCCGAGGCAGTGACCGGAGACGGCCGCGATCACGGGCGCCGGCACGCGCCGCCAGGCCCAGGCCGCCTCCTGGAAGGTGTTGGTGCCCCGCCACGGCCGCGGCACGAAGGCCGTCCACATCCGGCGCGGCTGCTTCATCACCGAGGCGAAGTCGAGCCCGGCGCAGAACGAGTCGCCCGCGCCCGCGAGCACCACGGCCCGCACCGTCCGGTCGGCCCGCAGCCGGTGGGCGGTCTCGGCCAGCTCGGCGAGGAGGTCGAGCGTCAGCGCGTTGAGCTTGTCGGGCCGGTTGAGGCGGACCTGCGCGATGCCGTCGATGATCTCAGTGGTGACGAGGGACATGGCGTCAGCGTATTGGCAGGATGGGGGACATGGCCGACCCCCGCGCAGGAACCCCCGCCACCTCGGACGACCTCGTCGACGTGCCCCACCTCGTCACGTCCTACTACGCACTCGAGCCGGATCCGGAGGATCCGGCCCAGCAGGTCGTGTTCGGGACGAGCGGCCACCGCGGTTCCTCGCTCAACGCTGCCTTCAACGAGACCCACATCCTCGCGACGACGCAGGCGATCTGCGACTATCGCCGCGAGCAGGGGTACGACGGCCCGCTGTTCCTCGGCCGCGACACCCACGGGCTCTCGGAGCCGGCCTGGACCACCGCGCTCGAGGTCCTGATCGCGAACGACGTGGCGGTGCTCGTCGATGACCGCAACGGCTACACCCCGACCCCCGCGGTGAGCCATGCGATCCTCCGCGCCAACCGGGGCCGGACGACGGGCCCCGGTCTGGCCGACGGCATCGTCGTCACCCCGTCGCACAACCCACCGACCGACGGCGGCTTCAAATACAACCCGCCCCACGGCGGCCCCGCGGACAGCGACGCCACGCAGGTCATCGCCGCCCGCGCCAACGACCTGATCGCGGCCGGCCTCGACGGGGTGAAGCGGGTCCCGTTCGCCCGCGCGCGAAGCCGGGTGGCGTCGTACGACTTCCTGGGGACGTACGTCGACGACCTCCCCCACGTGGTGGACCTCGACGCGATCCGGAGTGCCGGCGTACGGATCGGCGCGGACCCGCTGGGGGGCGCGAGCGTCGCCTACTGGCACGAGATCGCCGAGCGGCACCGGCTCGACCTGACCGTCGTCAACCCGTCCGTCGACCCGACCTGGCGCTTCATGACGCTCGACTGGGACGCGAAGATCCGGATGGACTGCTCGAGCCCCTACGCGATGGCGAGCCTCATCGACAAGCGCGCCGACTACGCGATCGCGACGGGCAACGACGCCGACTCCGACCGGCACGGCATCGTCACCCCCGACGCCGGTCTGATGAACCCCAACCACTTCCTCGCGGTCGCCATCGACCACCTCTTCGGCGGCGCCCGCCCGGACTGGCCAGCCACGGCCCGGATCGGCAAGACGCTGGTGTCGAGCTCGATGATCGATCGGGTCGCGCAGGCCGTCGGCAAGCCCCTGGTCGAGGTGCCGGTCGGCTTCAAGTGGTTCGTCCCCGGCCTGATCGACGGCAGCTTCGGCTTCGGCGGCGAGGAGTCGGCCGGCGCGTCGTTCCTGCGTTTCGACGGCACGGTGTGGACCACCGACAAGGACGGCATCATCCTCGCGCTGCTGGCCTCGGAGATCCTGACGCGCACCGGCAAGACGCCGAGCCAGCGCTACGCCGAGCTGGTGGCGCAGTTCGGCGACCCCTCCTACGCCCGGATCGACGCGCCGGCGTCCCGCGAGGAGAAGGCCAAGCTGGCGGCCCTCTCCCCCGACGACGTGACCGCGACGGATCTCGCCGGCGAGCCGATCACCGCCAAGCTCACCGAGGCGCCCGGCAACGGCGCCGCGATCGGCGGGCTGAAGGTGACCACGGAGTCGGCGTGGTTCGCCGCGCGACCGAGCGGCACCGAGGACGTCTACAAGATCTACGCCGAGTCCTTCCAGGGTCCCGACCACCTCGCGCAGGTGCAGGAAGAGGCCAAGGCGGTCGTCTCCGCGGCGCTGGGCTGAGGTTGTGAGTGTCAGCGCGGGCCATCGGCCTCGCTGACACTCACAACCCGCACGATTCGTCCGGCGCCGAACCGTTCCGGCACGACGATGGAGACATGCCCGAGGACCTGATCGACGACGTATGCCCGGAGTCGACGATGGCGCCACCACTGCGGACGCTGACGTTGGTCGCGCTCTCGCTCACCTTCGGTCTCGTGCAGCTGGACGCGACCATCGTCAACGTCGCGCTGCCGACGTTGCGCACCGATCTCGGCGGCGGCGTGGACGCGGCCCAGTGGGCCGTCGACGGGTACGCCGTCCCGTTCGCGGCGCTGCTGCTGTCCGCGGGCGCCGTCGGCGACCGGTGGGGACATCGCCGGTCCTGCGTCGCCGGCTTCGCGCTGTTCGGCGCGGCCTCGGTCGGCGCGGCCCTAGCGAGCGGCTGGACCATGCTCATCGCGGCCCGCATCGCCCAGGGCGTGGGCGCCGCCGCGATGCTGCCGGCCTCGCTGGCGATCATCACCCGGCTCTACCCGGACAGCAGGGAACGCTCCCGGGCGCTCGGCCTCTGGGGCGGCGTCGCAACCCTGGGCTTCGCCTCCGGACCGCTCCTCGGTGGACTGCTCATCACCCACCTCGGCTGGCCGGCCATCTTCTGGGTCAACCTCCCCGTCGCCGCGGTCGTGGGCGGCACCATCGCCGTGCTCGCACCCGCCGACGAGCCCACGGCCCGCCGACTCGACCCGCGCGGCACCCTGCTCGGCGTGGTGGCGCTCGCCGCCGTGACCGCCGGCTTCATCGAGGGCGGCCAGGCACGGCTTCCCCTGACCGTCGTCCTGCTCGCCGGAGGCGTCGTCGCGGGCGGGCTGTTCGCACGGTCCGAGCACCGTGCCGCAGAGCCGCTGGTCCCGGCGGCGCTGGTCGGCTCGGCCACGTTCCGGTGGGCCCTCGCGACCGGCTTCGCCTTCAACTTCGCGATGTACGGGGCCCTCCTGTGCGTCTCGCTGGCCCTGCAGGGGCCCTACGGCTTCTCCGCGCTGGCCGGCGGTCTCGCCGTTCTTCCGATGGCGGTCGTGGTGAGCGTCGGAGCGACCGCCAGCGGGCACCTGGCGGCGGCGCTCGGGCCGCGGCTCCCGATGCTCGCCGGCTTCTCCTGCGCCGGCGTCGGTGCGCTCGTCATCGCGATCGGCGCGCTGGCGTCCTCACCCACCACGATCATCGTGGGCCTCGCCGCCGTGGGGCTCTGCTCCCTGGCGATGCCCGCGATGACCTCGGTCGCGCTCGACACCGCACCGTCTGGGCACGCCGGCCTGGCCGGCGGCTCCCTCAACACGGCGCGACAGGTCGGTGGCGCCGTGGGCGTCGCACTCCTGGGCGCCGTGCTCAACGTCGGCGGCGACCGTGCCGGCTTCGCGCTCGCACTCCTCCTCGCCGCGGGGACGTGCGCGGCCGCGCTGCTGAGTACGGTGAAGGCGACCGGAGACGAGGCATGATCACCGCAGTGACCACCGGAACGACCACAGGAGCGCGACGATGAGCGGGGACGCCGACCTCGCCCGGGTCGCCGAGTTGATGGCCGACCGGGCGCGCAGCCGAATCCTGCTGGCGCTCACCTCCGGCAGAGAGCTGTCCGCCAGCCTGCTGGCGGACGAGGCGGGCGTGAGCCGGTCGACCGCCAGCGCCCACCTGCGCAAGCTGACCGAAGGAGGGCTGATCGCCGTCCGTGCCGACGGCAAGAACCGCCACTACCGCCTCGCCGGCCCGGCCGTGTCCGAGGTCCTCGAACGCCTCATGGAGCTCGCCCCGCCCGAGCCGATCACCTCCCTGCGGGCGAGCACGCGCGCCAGCCAGATGCGCCGGGCGCGCTCCTGCTACGACCACCTGGCCGGCCAACTGGGGGTCGGCATCATGCGGAGCATGCTCGAGCGCGGGTTCCTCCTCGGTGGGGACGGCGGGTTCCACCCGGGCGGCGAGGGCGCGGACCGGCCCGCGGCGTACGGGCGCGACCTCGACTACGAGCTGACCGGCAGCGGTCGCGACTTCCTCGACGACGTCGGCGTACGGCTGCCTGGGGGCCGACGGCCGCTGGTCCGCTACTGCGTCGACTGGACCGAGACCCGGCACCACCTCGCCGGTCAGGTCGGCCGCGGCCTCCACGACCGGTTCCTCGAGGCCGGCTGGGTCGAGCAGCGGGCGTCCAGCCGCGCGGTCCGGGTCACCTCGGCCGGTGCCGCAGCGCTCGACCGGCTCTTCGGGCTGGTCGTGGAGCCGGGCTGAGACGGGCGGCTAACCTCGCGCCCATGCTCCTCGGCACCGGCACGGTCCTCACCCTCGGCGGCGGTGGCTTCTCGATGCCCGAGGTGCACGGCGCCGACGTCTCGCCCCTGGACGCCTTCCTGCTCTCGCTCACCGGCAAGAAGCGACCGAAGGTCTGCTTCGTCGGCACGGCCAGCGGCGACTCGGCGAGCTACGCGCGGCGCTTCCTCGACGCGTTCGCGGGCCGGGCCGAGGCCAGTGTGCTCACCCTGTTCGGCCAGGCCGACTTCCCCTTCACGCCGCCCGAGCATCTGCTCACCCAGGACGTCGTGTACGTCGGCGGCGGCTCGACCGCCAACCTGCTCGCGATCTGGCGGCTGCACGGGCTGCCGGAGATCCTGCGGCGCGCCGCCGCGGACGGCACGGTCCTCGCCGGCATCTCGGCCGGCATGAACTGCTGGTTCGAGGGCTCCTCCACCGACTCGTTCGGTCCCCTCGCCGCGCTCCGCGACGGGCTGGGGTTCCTGCCCGGCTCCGCGTGCCCGCACTACTTCGGCGAGGCCGACCGCCGGGCGGCGTACCACCGCATGGTCGCGACCGGCGAGCTTCCCGACGGCCACGCCGTCGACGACGGCGTTGCGCTGCTCTGGCGCGACGGCGAGCTCGTCGAGGCGATCAGCGAGCGCCCCGACGGGAGGGCGTTCCGGGTGGCGCGCACCGGCAGCCGCGTCGTGGAGACACCGCTGCCGGTGCGCGAGCTCAGGTGAATGAGTGACCTCTCGACGGGAACGGGTGACCTCTCGGCGGTTCACTCCCCCTTGCGCGGCTCGGGAGCGTGGGCACCGAAGTACATCGCGGCCAACTCGGGATCGTTGATGATCGAGGCGGCGTCGCGCTGGGTGACGACCTTGCCGCTCTCCATGACGATCCCGTCGGTGGCCATCCGCATGCCGAAGCGGACATTCTGCTCGACGATGAGGATCGTCTTGCCCGACTTCTGCAGGACCATCACCGACTCGTGCAGCGTCTGCAGTGACTTCGGATCGAGCCCGAGGGAAGGCTCGTCGAGGAGCAGGAGGACCGGGTCGAGCATCAACGACCGGGCGAACTCCACCATCCGGCGCTGACCGCCCGACAGGTTGCCGGCGCTGTCGTGCGCCCGCTGCGCCACGATGGGGAAGAGGTCGGCGACCATGTCGAACCGCTGCCGCACCAGTGCCCGCTGCCGCCGGATGATGTAGGCGCCGAGCAGGACGTTCTCCCGGACGGTCATGGTCGGGAAGAGCGCGTTGGCCTGCGGCACCTGGGAGATTCCGCGGCGGAGGATCTCGTCGGGGCCGATCCGGTGGACCGGCTCGCCGTCGAGGTGGATCTCGCCCAGCCGTGGGCTGAGCAGCCCGCTGACCGTCTTGAGCACGGTGGACTTGCCGGCGCCGTTGGGCCCGACGATGCAGGCCACCGATCCCTTGGGGACGACGATGTCGACCCCCTGGAGGACGTCGCCGCCGCCGTACCCGGCCACGACACCGGAGATGCGCAGCATCTCGGGGGCGGTCGCCGTCGCGGTGTCGCCGGCGGGGGTGGAGGCGGTCTTCGGTGTGGTCATCACAGCGTCACCTTCGGTTCGGGGGCGGACTCCGGCTCGAGCAGGAAGTCGTCGCCGAGGTAGGCGTCGATCACGGCCGGGTCGGCCTGGATCTCGGCCGGGGTGCCGGTCGCCATCGTCCGCCCGCGGGAGAGCACGTGGACCGGGTCGCAGAGCCCCAGGACGAACGGCATGTTGTGCTCGACGATCAGGAAGGTCTTCCCGTAGGAGTTGAGCTCGCGGATCATCTCGCCCATCCGATCGATGAGGACCGGGTTGATGCCGCCGGCCGGCTCGTCGAGCAGGATCAGCCGCGGGTCGAGCATGAGCACCTGGGCAAGCTCGACCATCTTCTGCTGGCCGTAGGAGAGCGCCCTGGCCTTCTGGTCGCGATAGGCGCGCATCCCGACGTACTCCAGGAGCTCCTCAGCGGCCTTCGCCTCCGGGCCGCTCACCGCGATCCGGCCGAGCTGCTCGAGCGAGAACGAGCGCTGGGCCGCCACGACGTTCTCCAGGACCGTGAGGTCTCCGAAGAGCCTCGTGATCTGGAAGGTCCGGCCGAGCCCGCGGTGGGCGCGGGCCCAGGACGGCAGGCCGTCGATCCGCTCGCCGGCGAGCCACACCTCGCCGCTGTCGGCGTGGATGGTGTCGTCGATGAGGTTGAACAGCGTGGTCTTCCCCGAGCCGTTGGGGCCGATCAGACCGGTGATGGAGCCCTCGGGTACGACGAGGGAGGCGCCGTCCACCGCAGCGAGCCCGCCGAACGACTTCGTGAGCCCCTTCACCTCGAGCAGCGGCTTCGCCTGCGCGGCCGGCTCCCGCTCGACCACGGTGAGGCTCGCGGTGAGCGAGGCCAGGCTGCCGCCGGTGCCGATCCGGGCGCCGGAGAGACCCGCACGGCCACGGTTGCGGACCTTGTCGATGAGCTCCTCGATCGCCGGCAGGATGCCCTGCGGCAGGAAGACCACGACCGCGATCAGCAGGCCCCCGAAGAGGAAGAGCCGGGTGTTGCCGCCGCCGAGGTTGTTGTTGGCGATCTCGTTGAGCGGCTCGATGATGAACGCGCCCAGCACCGGGCCCCACAGGCTCGCCTTGCCGCCGATGAGCAGCGCCAGCACGATCTGGACGCTCAGCAGGATGCTGAACATGCCGCGCGGGTCGATGAAGGTGAGGTAGTAGCCGTAGACCGCGCCGGCCATGCCGACGAAGAACGAGCTGGCGACGAACGCGATCACCTTCTCCACCGGCAGGTTGATGCCGATGGTCGCAGCCTTGGTCTCGTCCTCGCGGATCGCGATGAGACCCATGCCGAGCTTCGTCCGCCGGATCCACCAGGCCATCAGCAGCTGCAGCCCGAGGATCGCGACCAGGGCGTAGTGGAAGGGCCAGTTGAGCATGTCGCTGCTCCACGACGGCAGCGGCAGCGTCAGTCCGGCGGTCCCGCCGGTCAGCGAGGACCAGTTGACCGCGATCACCTGGACCAGGAAGAGGAACGCGACCGTGATGATCACGAACGACGGGCCGCGCGAGCGGAGCGAGACCAGCCCGAGCACCAGGGCGAGGAGACCGCCGACCACACCGGCGAGCGGCACCCACCACCACGGGCTCACGCCGGGCACCCGGGTCGCGAGCACACCGATCGTGTAGCCGCCGACGCCGATGAAGGCGCCCTGGCCGAGGGAGATGTAGCCGGCATAGCCGGCGATGATCGACAGCCCGCTCGCCCCGACGGCGAAGACCAGGCTGAGGATGATCATGTTCTGGTAGTAGCGGTCGTCGCTCAGCAGCGGGAAGAGCACCAGCAGGAGCCCGGCCAGCGCCGCGAGGCCGCGGCCGGCCCAGCGGACCGGGTCGGAGGACGTCGTACGCGTCTTGACGGAGGTCGTCGCGGTCGTCATGCCGTCACCGCGTCCTCTCGGAGACGGGCGCCCAGCAGGCCCTGCGGCCGGAAGAGCAGCACCGCGAAGACGATCGCGTAGGGCACCGCGGTGGCCCACTCCGGCGAGACGTACGCCGAGGTGAGCACCTCGGCCAGGCCGAAGATCACCGCGCCGAGGACCGCGCCGTTGAGGCTTCCGAGGCCGCCGAGGACGACGATCGCGAGCATCCGGGCGATCCACTGGTAGTGGGAGCCCGGCACGAACGGATAGAGCACGCCGGTGATCGAGCCGCCGGCGCCGGCCGCGGCGATCCCGAGCCCGAAGACGGCAGCGGCCACGGCACTGACCTTGATGCCGACGAGCTCGGCCGAGGCGGGGTTGGCTGCGGCCGCCCGGATCGCCCGGCCGAGCCAGGTCTTGGTCAGCACGAGCCACAGCGCGACCAGCACCACGATCGCCAGCAGGCCGCCGTAGAGCTGCGCCTTGGGGACGAAGATCGCCCCGATGGTGAAGGACTCGTCGGCGTACGACGGCCGGATCGCCGTCGAGCTGTTGCCCCAGATCTCCCCCATCGCGCCCTCGAGCACCAGCGCGAGACCGAAGGTGAGCAGGACCGTCGAGGACATCGGAGCGGTCCGGATCGGCCGCACCAGCAGGTGGTAGGTCACCCAGCCCAGCGCGAAGACGATGACCATCGTCAGCACCGTGGCGAGGAGCGGGTCGATGCCGAGCGCGTCCCAGAGCGTGTAGGTGATGAACGCTGCCAGCACGAGGAACGCGCCGTGGGCGATGTTGATCACCCGCATCACCCCGAAGATCAGGCTCAGACCGGCCGCGGCGAGGGCGTAGACCCCACCGAGGAGGAGGCCGAGGACGAGGTTCTGGACGAGCTCGCTCACTGGGCACCGCCCGGGGTCCAGGCCGGCTTGATCTTGGCGGTCGCGGCACCCTCCGGGAGCACGATCCGGGCCTGGCCGCCCTGCCACTGGCCGATCAGGTAGGAGCCGATCGGGGCACCGGTGTCGTCCCACTTGAGCGGGCCGAGGATGGTCTGCACGGTGTGGCCGCGCAGCCAGTCGGCGAGCTTGGTCTGGTCGTCGGCGCTGCCGACCCCCGCGACCGCGGCCTGGAGCACCTGGCCGGCGGCGTACGCGTCGGCGGCGTCCTCCGCCGGCAGCTCGCCGTACTTCTTCTTGAAGGCCGCGACGAAGTCGGTGTTGCCCGGCGTCTTGGCCTGCGGTGAGTAGCTGACCGCGAAGGTGACGCCCTCGGTGTTCTTCGCGCCGATGCCCTTGGCGTACTGCTCGCCGAAGGAGGGCGCATTGGTCTCGAAGTACATCTTCGGAGTGAACCCGGCCTTCAACATCGCGCGGGTCAGGCCCACGCCGTCCTCGAACTGCGCGCCGTGGAAGACGAGGTCGGGCTTGACGTTCTTGATGGCCGCGGCGATCGTGTCGAAGTTCTTCGTGTCGATCGCGTAGGTCTGCTTGTAGACCGTCTTGACGCCCGCCTTCTCCAGCGCCTTCCGCGCCCCCTCGACCACCGGCGCGGCGAACGGATCGTCGAGCGTGGGGTACGCCGCCGTCTTGGGCCGCTCGTCGGCCGGCAGCGACGCGATGTACTCGGCATACGGGATGCCCTGCTGGTCGGAGACCGCCTGCTGGGAGAAGAAGAGGTACTTGAAGCCGCGGCTGAACATCTCGGGCGACCCGCCGGCGGGCTCGACGTAGAGCATCTGGTTCTTCTCCGCGACCGCCGAGGCCGGCAGATTGAGCAGTGAGGAGAACGTGCCGAGGAGCAGGGAGACCTTGTCCTGGCTGATGAGGGCGTTGTAGTCGGAGACGATGGTGTTCTGGTTGGACGCGTCGTCCTTCACGACCAGGTCGACATCCTTCCCGAGCAGGCCACCGTCGGCGTTGACCATCTGGCGCCAGATCTCGTAGCCCTGCTTGGCCGCCGCACCGGGTTGCGAGAACTCACCGGTGAGCGGCAGCGAGGTGCCGACCTTGATCGTGTCGCCCGAGGCGCCGGAGCTCTGGCCGCAGCCGACCAGCCCGAGGCCCACCAGGCCGGCCAGTGCGACCGCGGTGACACCACGGCGCAGGGAGTCGTGCCACATGCTTCCTCCTGAGGTTCTTCCGCAATCGTTTGCGGCGGTTTCTAGTGTGTGATCCGTGCCACACCCTGTCAAGGTCAGGGCAGAAGAGCGGCGGCCTTGAGGGTCGACAGGGCAGCAGATGACGCGAGCTTCAGCAGCAGGTCATGCAAACGGTTGCCATCTCGAGCGCGGCGAAGCGGCGCGAGCAGCTCAGCGGTTCCCTCCTCCGGGGCGCCCCTCGACGATGTCAGCAAGGGCGGAGAGGAGCCGCGCGACCGCGTCCGTGGAAGCGCCCGCGTCCGGGCCCGTCGGCCGCGGCACCGCGACGCCGGTCAGCGTGGCCGGAGCCGCCGGGCGCGCTGTCGCCCCGGGGCTGAAGTCGGCGAGTGCTGCAAGAACCTCCTCCTTCCCCGCGATCGCGGCGCGCTCGAGCACCTTGCTGATGCTCGGGGAGGCCTCGCCGGCGGTGACCCGGTGGACCGGGCCGTCGAGCAGGTCGGCGAAGCGGCGGTGGAGCTCGTCACCGAGCCAGCCGCCGTACGACGTCCCCACCGGCCCCTGCTCGGCGATCAGCACCCGGCCGGTCTTGGCGATGCTCTGCTCGACCGTCTCCCAGTCGAACGAGGCCCGGTCGAGCCAGCGCAGATCGATGACCTCGGCGTCGACGCCCCCACCGGCGGCGGCGAGCTCCTCGACGGCGTCGAGCACGTGCCGTGTCATCCCGAGGTAGGTGAGGATGGTGAGGTCGGAGCCGGAGCGGCGCACCGCCGCCTTGCCGACGGGCAGGCAGTAGTCGAAGTCGTCGACCGGGCCGAGGCCGCGCGAGGTGTAGAGGTCGACGTGCTCGAGGACGACCACCGGGTCGTCGCACGCCAGCGCGGCGTTCATCAGCCCGACGTAGTCGTAGGGCGTGGTGGGCGCGACGATGCGCCAGCCCGGCGCGGTCGCGAAGATCCCGGCCGGGTCCATGGAGTGCTGAGAGCCGTAGCCGGTCCCCATCGCCACCTTGCTCCGCAGCACCAGCGGGACGCCCTCGCCGCCGCCGAACATGTGCCGGGCCTTCCCGATCTGGTTGAAGATCTGGTCGGCCGCGACCCACATGAAGTCGGCGTACATGAACTCCACGACCGGCCGGTAGCGACCGTCCATGGCAATCCCGCCGCCGAGGCCGGCGAAGGCGTTCTCGCTGATCGGCGTGCCGAGTACGCGCTCGGGCCACCGCTCGGCCAGGCCGCGGGTGGCGCCGTTGGTGCCGCCGTTGAGCCGGTGCACGTCCTCCCCCAGGACGACGACGCGCGGGTCGGTCTCCATCCGGCGCCGCATGACCCCGGAGATCGCGTCGATGAAGCGGACCTCCTCCACCGGCACGGCATGCCCCTCAGCGGGCACGATCCGCGCCCCGGCGAGCTCGCTGAGGTCACCCCGGACGCCGACGTCGACGAACTCCGGCGAGGGCCACTCGCTCTCCCGGATGCGTCGCTCGTTGGGCTTCCCTCCGGGCAGCGGCTCGAGGATCACGCTGCCGAGCTCCTCCATCAGGGCCTTGGCCTGCAGCTTCGCCTGGGCCGTCTCGGCGGGGGTCATGAGGCCGAGGCGCTCGAGCTGAGCAGCGGTCTGCCGCAACGGGTCGCGGTCACGCCAGCTCTTCTCCTCCTCCTTCGTCCGATAGCCGAACGCGCTGCCGGGGAACGTCCCGCTCTGGTGGAAGAAGCGGTAGGTCTCGGCCTCCACCACGGCCGGCCCGCGCCCCCGGCGCATGTGGTCGACCGCCTCGGTCGTCGCCAGGTGCACGGCCAGCGGATCCATGCCGTCGACCCGCCAGCTGGCGATGTTGAAGCCCAGGCCACGCGCCGAGAGCCGCGGCTCGGCGGTCGCCTCGCCGACCGCGGTGGAGACGGCGTACTGGTTGTTCTCGATGAAGAAGCAGAGCGGCAGGTCCCAGGCCCCGGCGAGGTTCATCGACTCCAGGGTCGAGCCGATGTTGACCGCGCCGTCGCCGAAGTAGGTCACCGACACCGCGTCGGTGCCGGCCTGGCGATGGGACCAGGCGTAGCCGGCCGCGAGCGGGACGCCGCCCCCGACGATCGCGTTGGTGCCGGTGCAACCGGCCTCCTTCCACTGCAGGTGCATCGAGCCCCCGCGGCCATGGCTCCAGCCGCGCTCGAGTCCACAGATCTCCCCGAGGGTCCGCAGCAGCACCTCGCGTACGCCGTCGGAGGGCGGCGCGAGCGGGTCGAGGCCCTTCGGTTCGACGTGGTGGAGCGCCTTGGCGAGGAACTGGTGGTGACCGCGGTGGGAGCCATTGATGGTGTCCTCGCTGGTGAGCGCGAGCGCCGAGCCGACGGCACCGGCCTCCTGGCCGATGCTCGAGTGCGCGGGGCCGTGGACGAGCCCGGCGGCGGCGAGCTCGAGGACGTACTGCTCGAAGGCGCGGACCAGCACCAGTTGGGCGTAGATCGTCCGCAGCAGGTCGGGGTCGGCGGCGTCCCAGTCGGCCTCGGTCGCGGTGATCTCCACCCACGGCGCGGCGGGGGTCAGGGGGTGGTGCTCAGGCATCGGTACTCCTTTGTCGGGGTGCCGCCACGGCGGCGTGCTCGCGGTCCCAGGCCTTGCCGCCGGGGTAGGAGACCAGCTCGAACTGCATCCCCCACGGCGCCAGGAAGTAGATCCAGCGGTTGCCCTGCGCGGGCCCGCTGCTGGCGGTCGGCCCTGCGAGCACGCGCACGCCGTGCGCGCGCAGATGCTCGACCGCGGCGTCGAGGTCGTCGACGTAGAGGGCGACGTGGTGGCCGCCGATGTCGCTGTTGCGCGGCACCGCGTCGCGCTGGTCGGGTGAGCGGTAGTGGAAGACCTCGAAGACCGCCTGGTCGCCGCAGCGGTACCACCGGTTCTCCACCATCTCGGCCCGCGGGTGGATGTTGAGGTGGGTCGTCATCCAGTCGGGGTCGCCGCTGTCGACGTCGTGACGGAAGGGGCCGAGCGAGTAGAGGTACTCACACCCCAGGACCTCGACGAGGAAGCGATCCGCCTCGTCGAGGTCGGGCACGGTGAACCCGAGGTGGTCGAGCCTCCTGAGGCCGGGCAGTCCGGGGTGCGGCATCGCAGGCACGGTTCCTCGTCACCAGCTGGTGGCGATGTACTTCGACTCGGTGTAGTCGAGCATCCCCTCGTGGCCGCCCTCGCGGCCGATGCCGCTCTGCTTCGTGCCACCGAAGGGCGCGGCCGGGTCGCTGACGATGCCTCGGTTGAGGCCGACCATCCCGGAGTCGAGCGCCTCGCTCACCCGCAGCCCGCGGGCGAGGTCGCGCGTGTAGACGTAGGAGACCAGCCCGAACTCGGTGGCGTTGGCCATCCGGACGGCCTCGGCCTCGTCGGTGAAGGTGACGATCGGCGCCACCGGTCCGAAGATCTCCTCCGCGAGGATCCCTGAGCCAGTCGGTACGTCGAGCAGGACCGTCGGGTCGAAGTAGAACCCCTCACGCTCGGGGCGGGTGCCACCGGTGACGACCCGCGCGCCGTCGGCGACGGCGGTCGCGACCAGCTCGGCGACCTTGTCGACCGCCTCGACGTTGACCAGTGGCCCCACTTGGGTGTCCTCGGCGATGCCGGGGCCGACGCGCAGGGCGGCCATCCGCTCGGCGAGCCGCCGGGAGAACTCCTCGGCGACCGACTCGTGGACGTAGAACCGGTTGGCTGCGGTGCAGGCCTCACCGGCGTTGCGCATCTTGGCGACCATCGCCCCCTCGACGGCGGCGTCGAGGTCGGCGTCCTCCAGCACGAGGAACGGGGCGTTGCCGCCGAGCTCCATCGAGCAGTTGACGACCTGGTCGGCCGCCTCGCGGAGCAGGAGCCTGCCCACCTCGGTGCTGCCGGTGAACGACAGCTTCCGCACCCGAGGATCGTGCAGCATCACGCTGACGACCGTGCCCGAGGACCGGGACGGCACGACGTTGACCACCCCGGCGGGTACGCCGGCGTCCTCGAGGATCTTCGCCATCAGCAGCGCCGTCAGCGGGGTGTCGCTGGCGGGCTTGAGGACGACGGTGCAGCCTGCCGCCAGCGCGGGCCCGATCTTGCGGGTCGCCATCGCGGCCGGGAAGTTCCACGGGGTGACGAGGACCGCGATGCCGACCGGCTGCCGGACGACCAGGATGCGGTTCGCCCCGGAGGGAGCGGTCATGACCGACCCTTCCGCGCGCACCGCCTCCTCGGCGTACCACCGGAAGAACTCGGCGGCGTAGGCCACCTCGCCCTTCGCGTCGCTGAGCGCCTTGCCGTTCTCCAGGGAGATGAGTGCGGCGAGCTCGGCGGAGCGGGCCTGCATGAGCTCGAAGGCGCGGCGGAGGACTTCGGCACGCTCGCGCGGCGCGGTCGCTGCCCAAGCCTCGGCCGCCGCGTCCGCGGCGTCGATCGCGGCGATGGCGTCCTCGACGGTGCCGTTCGCAACCGCCGCGATGGAGCCGCCGGTCGCCGGGTCGAGGACGTCGAAGCGACCACCGTCGGCCGCCGGAACCGGCTTCCCACCGACCCACAGGTCAAGGGGCAGGTCGGGGATCTGGTCAAGGGAGAACATGGGACCTCTCAACGGATCAGTAGGGGTTGGCGACGACGAGCTCCTGCGCCGGGAACAGGGTGAGGACCTTCGGACCGTCCTCGGTCACGACGATCTCCTCCTCGATCCGGGCCGCGGAGAAGCCGTCGGAGGCCGGGCAGTAGGTCTCCAGGGCGAAGACCATCCCGACCTGGAGCTCGATCGGCTCCTTCATCGAGTTGAGCCGGGAGATGATCGGCCGCTCGTGCAGCCCGAGGCCGAGACCGTGGGCGAACTGCAGACCGAAGGCCTCCATCTCGCTCTCGAAGCCGAACTCCTCGGCCTTGGGCAGCAGGGCGGCGACCTCGTCGGTCCCGACGCCGGCCTTGATGCCGTCGATCCCTCGGTCCATCCACTCCCGCGCGCGCTGGTAGGCGTCGCGCTGCGCCGGCGTGGCGCTGCCGACCGCGAAGGTGCGGTAGTAGCAGGTGCGGTAGCCGTTGTAGGAGTGGATGATGTCGAAGAACGCCTGCTCGCCCGGGCGGATGATGCGGTCGGTGAAGTTGTGCGGATGCGGGTTGCACCGCTCTCCGGAGATCGCGTTGACCGCCTCGACTTGGTCGGAGCCGAGGTCGTAGAGCCGCTGGTTGGCATGGGCGACGATCTGGTTCTCCCGGACGCCGGGCTTCAGCATCTCGTAGATGTCCTGGTAGACGCCGTCCACCATCGCCACCGCCTGGGTGAGCAGCATGATCTCGTCGGGGTTCTTGATCACCCGCGCGTCGAGCATGTGCTGCTGCGCGTCGACGACGCGGAGCCCCTGCCGCTCCATCTCGAAGAGGAACGGCGGCTCGACGATGTCGATGCCGACGGGCATGTCGGCGACGCCGGCCTCGACGAGCAGCGACTTGATCTCGGCCACGGCGTCGGCCATCAGCCCGACGGTCGGAGCGACCGCCCCGCGGAAGCCGAGGAAGCCGGCGCGGTAGTTGTCGGTCGGCGTCCAGCGCGAGTAGAGCTTGTGATGCTTCACCGCGGAGCCGAAGTCCCAGAGCAGCGGCTCCTTCGCGCCACGGGTCAGCAGGGCGTAGCGGATCATCTTGTCGCCCAGCGCCCCGCCGATCCAGGTCTGGGTCGTGTAGCGGATGTTGTAGAAGTCGAAGAGCAGGAAGGCGCCGCACTCGCTCGCCTCGAGGGCCTGCTGGGCGCGGCCGAGCCGGTAGCGGCGCAGCCGGTCGAAGTCGACCCGCTCCTCGTAGTCGACCCCCATGTGGCCCGGGGCGGGCAGAGGTCGGGAACTCATCAGACGCCGTCCGCTGCGCTCAGCCCGTCGTCGACGGCGACCCCTTCGGGCTTGAGCGTGATGCCGGAGTTCATCGCCTGCAGCTCGAGCAGGATCGCGAAGTCCTCCTCGTTGCGGCCCTGGCTGACGCTCGCCTGCACCGCGGCCGCCGTGGTCGAGACGACGGGCATCGGGACGTCGAGGTCGTGGCCGGCGGCGAGACCGAGATCGAAGTCCTTACGCAGCAGGATCGGGGTGAAGGTCGGGGTGAAGTCGAGGTTGACGAACGCCGGCGACTTGTAGCGGGTGAAGGTCGACCCCATCACCGAGTTGTTGAGGAACTCCAAGAACGCGTTGCGTGGCACGCCACCCTTCTCGCAGAGCACGGTGATCTCCGCCATGCACTGGGTGACGACGCCGAGCATCAGGTTGTGCGCGATCTTCACCAGCCGGGAGACATCGCCCTCACCGACGTACGTCGCGCCCTTGCCGAGCCCCTCGAGCAGATGGCGGACTCGGTCGAAGGCCTCCTCCGGCCCCGAGACCACGAGCGAGAGACCGCCGGCTTTCACCACCTTGCCGTTGCCGCTCACCGGGGACGCGAGGAAGGAGATGCCACGCGCCGTGCAGGCCTCACGCATCGCGGCCGAGGAGTCCACCGACACGGTCGAGCAGTCGACGACGATGCCCGGCTGCTCGTCCCCGACCAGGAGACCGCCCTCGCCGAGGAGCACCTGCTCGAGATCGGCCGGCGTCGAGACCATCGTGAAGACGACGTCGTGGCCGCGAAGATCGGCGATCGACTCGGCGACCTGACAGCCGTGCTCCGTCAACGCCTCGGCCTTCTGCCGGGTGCGGTTCCACACCGTGACGTCGTGACCGGCACGGGAGAGTCGGGAGGCCATCGCCGCGCCCATCCGGCCGGCGCCGATCCAGCCGATCCGCAGCGGCTCTCCGGAGCCTACGGTGCCGGCGTGCTCGGTGGTGGCGGTGTTGTCTGGCTTGTCCATGTGCGCCTGCCTCTGTGGGTCGTGTCAGGGAGGGCGTGTGCCCGTTTCTGCAAACGTGTGCAGCGTGCCTCATCGCGCAAGCATGTGTCAAGAGTCACATCATGACCGCAAACGAATGCAGCGGTGCCGTAGGATCCGGCACGTGCAGACTCCGACGCTCCGGGACGTCGCCGACGCCGCCGGCGTACACCCCGCCACCGCGTCGCGCGCGCTCAACCCGGCGACGCGGGGACTGGTCAACGCCGAGACGGCCAAGCGCGTCATCAAGGTGGCCGACTCACTCGGCTACCGCCCGAACCCGATCGCCCGCGGACTCAAGACGGCGAAGTCCGGCACGGTCGGGATCGTCATCCCCGACCTCACCAACCCGCTCTTCCCGCCGATCCTGCGTGGCATCGAGGACGTCCTCGAGCCGGCGGGCTACTCCGGCCTGATCGTCAGCACCGACAACGACTCCGACCGCGAGCGCACCCTCATCGAGTCGCTCCGCTCCCGCCAGGTCGAGGGCCTGGTCGTCGCGACGGCGCTGCTCGACCACCCGCTGCTCGAGCAGCTCCACCGCGAAGGCGTGCGGATGGTGATGGTCAACCGCCGCCCGCGCGACCTCGACGTCAGCTCGGTGACACCGGACGACGCGTTGGGCATCGAGCTCGCCGTACGCCACCTGGTCGAGCTCGGCCACACACGCATCGCCCACCTCGCCGGACCGTCCAGCACCTCGACCGGCGTCGCGCGCGCGAAGGCGTTCCGCAACGCGGTGCGCGATCTGGGGCTGACCGACGAGCCGGCGCTCGCCCGGGAGTGCGCGGCCTGGACGGAGGAGGCCGGCGCCGCCGCACTCCGCGACCTGCGCGCCGCGGGTGCCGACTTCACCGCGGTGGTCGCCAGCAACGACCTGATCGCCCTGGGCTGCTACGACGTGCTGGCCGAGTGTGGGCTGCACGCACCCGACGACCTCAGCGTCGTCGGGTTCAACGGCATGCCGTTCCTCGACAAGCTGGCACCGCCGCTGACCACGGTCACGATCGCCCACCACCGGCTCGGCGGGGAGGCGGCC
The DNA here is from genome assembly GCF_040838215.1 of Nocardioides eburneus. NCBI lineage: Bacteria > Bacillati > Actinomycetota > Actinomycetes > Propionibacteriales > Nocardioidaceae > Nocardioides > Nocardioides eburneus. The sequence goes on from NZ_JBFPJR010000001.1 coordinate 18,274, forward strand.
CGGCTGCTGCTCGAGGCCATCACCGAGCCGGACCGGCCGGCGCGCTCGGTGCTGCTGCCGCCGACCCTGGTGGTGCGTGCGTCGACGGCAGCGCCGCGCTGACCTGGGTCAGGCCGGCTGGGCGCTCGCGGCCGCCTCGAGCTCCTTGAGGATGCGCCGCCGGCTGCGGGCGTCACCGCGCGCGGCGGTGTAGAGCTTCTTGAGCTGCGAGGGCAGGTTGCGGCGGTTTGTCGTCTCGAGCCAGCCGTTGGGGAACGAGAGCCGCAGCACCTTGTGCCAGGCCGACGCGACCTGCTTCGGCAGCGGCGCGGAGTGGTAGTTGAGGCCGTACTTCTCGAAGAGCGCCTGCACCTTGGGTGCGATCTCGGCGTACCGGTTCGAGGGCAAGTCCGGGAAGATGTGGTGCTCGATCTGGTGCGACAGGTTGCCCGTCATGATGTGCATCAGCTTGGAGCCGGAGATGTTGGCCGAGCCGAGCATCTGGCGCAGGTACCACTCCCCGCGGGTCTCCTTCTCCGGGATCGCCGCGAGCTCGAACGTCTCGACGCCCTCGGGGAAGTGGCCGCACATGATGACCGCGTGGCTCCACACGTTGCGGACGAAGTTCGCAGTGACGTTGGCGGCGAACGTGGTCAGGAAGGACGGGCCGGAGAGCAGCGGGTGGACGACGTAGTCCTTCGTCGCCTGCTTGCGAATCTTCTGCAGCGTCCTCTTGAGCTCCTCGTGGAACCTCGCCGGGCGGCGCTCCTTCGGCATCTTGAGGTACTTGCCGAGCTCGACGTCGTACATCGCGATGCCGTACTCGAAGATGCACATGTTCACGAAGTTCTTCAACGGCTGGTAGAGACAGGACGGCGTCCAGGGCTGGTCCTCGTCGACCCGCATGACGCCCCAGCCGAGGTCGTTGTCCTTGCCGACGATGTTGGTGTAGGTGTGGTGCTCCTCGTTGTGGCTGCGCTTCCAGCCCTCGGCCGTCGACGCGCTGTCCCACTCCCAGGTCGTCGAGTGGATCTTCGGGTCGCGCATCCAGTCCCACTGGCCGTGGAGGATGTTGTGACCGATCTCCATGTTGTCGAGGATCTTGGCCACCGACAGGCCGGCGGTGCCGAGGATCCACGCCGGCGGGAAAAGGCTCGCGAGCAGGACAGCGCGGCTGCCGAGCTCGAGCGAGCGCTGCACCTTGATGACCCTCCGGATGTAGGCCGCATCGGACTCACCGCGCGTGTCGATCACCTGCTGGCGGATCGCGTCCAGCTCGCGGCCGAGCTGCTCGACGTCCTCCGGGGTCAGGTGGCCGACCGGGGTCTCCGGCTTCTTGGTCATCGCGGTCATGGACTTCCCTCCGATGTGCTGGGTCGTGCGGGGTGATGCGTGGGGTGATGCGTGGTGGTCTGCGACGCGGGGCTCGCGCCTCGAGCACCGGGTCAGTGGTCGATGGTGCACTCGCCGGCGGCGGCGCTGATGCAGGTCTGGATGGGGACGCCGTCGGGGCCGGTCTCGCCCGGAGTCGCGATGGTCACCTCGCCGTTGCGGAGGTCGCGGACGGCGCCCTCCTTCAGCGGGACCACGCAGCCGAAGCAGATGCCCATCCGGCAGCCGCTCGGCATCAGAACGCCGGCGGCCTCGGCGACGTCGAGGATCGGGGTGTCGCCGGGCGAGTCGAGCGTCGTACCGCCGCCGGTCGGGCCTGCGAAGGCCACCGTCCCGCCCTCACCGGCCACGACGCGCTCGGTGCGGAACCGCTCGGTCTGCAGCGGCAGGCCGTGACGGTCGTGATGCTCCTCGAGCGCCTCGAGCAGCCCCGCCGGGCCACAGGCGTACGTCGCCCGCTCGGCCAGGTCGGGCACGAGATCGCCGAGCTGGTCGGTGTCGAGCCGTCCGTGGACGTCGGTGTAGCGCGACACCAGGCGGATCGCGCCGGCCGCGTCGAGTTGCTCCAGGTTGCGGATGAAGATCGACGACGGTCGGCTGGGCGCGACGTGGACCACGACGACGTCGAGACGCGCGCTGCGCGCCAGGCGTACGACGCCCTCGTCCGTGACGGGGAAGAGGTTGCGCAGCATCCCGATGACCGGGGTGACACCGGATCCGGCCGTGACGAAGAGCAGCTTGGCGCCGTCGCGGTGGAGGTCGCCCGGCAGCACGAAGTCGCCGGCCGCCTGCTCGAGGTGGACGAGCGTGCCGGGGCGCGCACGGTGGACCAGGTGGGTGCTCACGACGCCGCCGGGGACGGCCTTCACGGTGATCGAGATGTGGCCGTCGGCGCGCGGACCATGGGTGAGCGAGTAGGCGCGCCACTGGCGGACGCCGTCGACGTCGATGCCGACCCGGACGTACTGTCCCGGCGTGTGACCGGCCCAGTCGGCGCCCGGCTTGATGAGGATGGTCGCGGCGTCCGTGGTCTCCGGAGTCACCTTGACGATCCGGCCGCGCAGGTCGGCGCCCGGCCGCAACGGCCGGAAGAGGTCGAGGTAGTCGCCGGGGACGAACGGCGTCGTCGCCGCCTCCGCGACCTTCCAGAGCCGCTCGCGCAGCACCTTGCCGAGCGCGCTCGCGCCCGCGCCGGAGGTCGACACGGGAAGGCCGAAGCGGCCGGAGGGCATGGGCAGGGAGACCATGACATCGAGCCTGCTACACGTCAGACGTAAACTCCTGTGCTGACGACGTGAAACTCGGCGTCACATTTGTTCGCTGGAGACAGAAACGGAGCGGTGATGGCTCGGCGCGCTGCCCGACTCGCGACCTACGACGTCCAGCTGAGTCCCGAGATCCTCGCCCGGATGCGGGAGATCCTGCCACGTGTCGGCGAGGACGTCGTCGCCTCCATCATCGCCGAGGTCCCGAGCTATCAGGACGCGCTGGCCGGACCGATGGGCGAGACGATCCGGACCGCCGTACGCGTCGCGCTCGGCGGCTTCCTCTCGATCGTGTCCGGCCGCACCGCCGACGTGCCCGCCGCGACGCCGCCCGCCCTCGAGGGCGCCTACGAGCTCGGCCGCGGCGAGGCCCGCAGCGGGCGTACGACGGAAGCGCTCCTCGCGGCCTACCGCATCGGCGCGCGGGTGGCGTGGCGGGAGCTGTCCACCACCGCCGTGAAGGGCGGGATGAAGCCGGAGGCGATGGTGGAGTTCGCGGCGCTCGTCTTCGCCTGGATCGACGAGGTCTCCGATGCCTCCGCCGCCGGCCACGCCGACGAGCTCGCCACCACCGGCCGGGTGCAGCGCCAGCTCATGGAGCGGCTCGCCCGGCGGCTGCTGTCGGGCGCCCCGGCGGACGTGCTCGACGACGCCGCGGAGCGGGCCGACTGGGCGACACCGACGACGCTCTCCGCCGTACTCCTCCCCAAGGCGCAGATCGGTCCCGTCCTCGCCCAGGTCTCCCCGGCCACTCTCGTGCTCGAGGACCCGCCCGACCTCGAGGACCTCACGCTGCTGCTCGTGCCCGACGCCCACGGCCACCGCCGCCGCGTCCTGCTGCGCACGCTGGAGGGCCGCGGCGCGACCACAGGCCCCGCGAAGCCGTGGCGCGAGGCACGAGTCTCCTTCGAGCGCGCCCGCCGCGCGCGGCTCGCGGGGCTCGGCAGCGACACCGAGCAGCATCTCGTCGAGCTCGTCCTCTCCGCCGACCCCGAGGCCCGCGCCGACCTACGCGCCCAGGTCCTCGCGCCGCTCGCCGACCTCCGGCCCGCCACCGCCGAGAAGCTCACCGAGACGCTCCGCTCCTGGCTGCTCCACCAGGGCCGCCGGGACGAGGTCGCCGCCGACCTCTTCGTCCACCCCCAGACCGTCCGCTACCGGATGGGCCAGCTCCGCGACGTGTACGGCGACCGCCTCGACGACCCCGCCACGCTCCTCGCCCTCACCGTCGCCCTCGGGTGAGCGCGAGATGCGCCTTGTGACCGGGCGAGATGCGCCTTTGTAGCCGCCCGAGATGCGCCTTGTGACCGGGCGAGATGCGCCTTGTAGCCGCCCGAGATGCGCGTTATGGCTCGTGGCTCGCGGTCACAACCAACATCTCGGCGAGCCACAACCAACATCTCGGCGAGCCACAACCGACATCTCGCGCGGCCCGAACCGACATCTCGGCTCAGAGCACCTGCCAAGCGGGCTTGACGGCGTACACGTGCCGGTAGTGGTCGCGGCGGACGAGGCGGGCGGCGGCGGGCTCGTCGAGGAGGATCGAGGCGTGCGGGTGGAGCTGCAGGACGCTGGCGGGGCACGAGGCGGAGAGCGGCCCCTCGACGGCCGCGGCGACGGCCTCCGCCTTGCCCTCGCCGGTGGCGAGCAGGAGCAGGTGGCGGGCCCGGAGGATGGTGCCGAGGCCCTGGGTGAGGACGTGCTGGGGCACGGCGTCAGGTGAGCCGAAGAACCGCGCGTTGTCGCGTCGGGTCTCCTCGGTCAGGGTCTTGAGCCGCGTCCTCGAGCCGAGCGAGGAGCCCGGCTCATTGAAGGCGAGGTGGCCGTCGGAGCCGATGCCCAGGACCTGCAGGTCGATCCCGCCGGCAGCCTCGATCTCCGCCTCGTAGCGCTCCCCCGCCTCCGGGAGCCCGTCCGGGCTCGGGTCGGGGCCGTGCACCTGCTCGGGGGCGAGGCCGAGCGCGTCGGTCAGGTCGCGGCGGATGGTCGTGAGGTAGCTCTGCTCGTGACCGGCCGGCAGGCCGACGTACTCGTCGAGGTTGAAGGTCTGCACGCCGGCGTACGACGGTCCGGTGCCGGCCCGGTGGCGCGCGACCAGCTCGGCGTACGTCGGCAGCGGGCTGGACCCCGTGGCGAGCCCGAGCACGGCGGGCCGCTCCGTGCCGGTCCGGCGCCGGACGAGCGCCTCGACGGTGTCGGCGGCGAGGCGGGCGACGTCAGCGGCGGTGGCGAGCGGGACTACTTCCATGGCAGCCCCTCAGCGGGGCGTCCTTCCGAGTCGGGCCGCCCCGAGGGCGGCGACGGGGCGGTCGGGCGGCACGAGGCGGAGCCGCGCCGCGAGGTCGAGGGAGGCGAGGAACGGCGACTCCGCCGCCTGCGCGCGGAGCGCCGCTCCGACCGCCGTCAGGAGGGGCTCTCCGACCTGGGCCACGCCACCGCCGAGGACGACGAGGCGCGGGTCGACGGCCAGCCCGAGGACGCGTACGCCGGCGGCGACCCCCGCCGCGAACCGATCCCGCACGGCAACGGCCCGAGCGTCACCGGCCGCGGAGGCGGCGAAGACCGCCGCGGCCGCATGCCCCTCCTCGACCGGCCAGGCGCGTTCCAGGGCGCGGCCGCTCGCCACCAGTTCGAGGCAGCCGTGCTGACCGCACTGGCACCGCTCCCGCTCCACGCCGAACCCGCCGAGCGGCAGATGGCCGACCTCGCCCGCGGCGCCGGCGATGCCGCGGCGGAGCCGCCCGTCGAGCACGACCCCGGCGGCGAGCCCCGTGCCGAGGCCGAGATAGACCAGGTCGGCGACGCCCTCGACCAGCCGCGCGCCGAGGGTGGCCGCGTTGACGTCGTTCTCGACGACGACCGGCACGCCGAGACGGTCGGCGAGGAGGTCGGCGAGCGGGTACCACTCCCCATGGAGTCCGAGGTTGACCGCATGCTTCACCGTCCCTCGCCGGGGATCGACGATGCCGGGGATGCCGACGCCGATCGGGGCACTGACCTGCCGGCCGGTCCGGGCCCGCAGGGCCTCGACGACGGCGGCCGCGCCACGCGCCACACCGTCCGGACCGAGCGCGGTCGCCACCCGTTCCCGGGCGAGGACGTCGCCGTCCGCGGTGACCGCGACGCCGAGGATCTTGCTGCCGCCGATGTCGAGGCCGACGTCCACCGGGGCGGTCAACGGCCCCAGCCCGCCGCGCGCAGGGCCTCGGTCACGGCCACGGCGCCGGGGCGCGACCAGCCGTGCGGACAGATCCGGCCGCCGTCGTACGCCCCGGGCCAGCCCCACTCCACCACGACCGCGGGCGCGAGCGCGGCGAGCAGCGCCCCGACCTCGGGACGACGGTGGGCGTCGCGGACCTGGACGATCAGCGGCCGCCCCTCGGCCTGAGCGGCGGTAACGGCCGGCGGGGGCTCCTCACCGACCCGCGCGATCGCGTCCGGCTCGAGACCCCACGGCACCTCCCCTACGGCGACGTTCGCCGTCGTCGGGACCGTCACGACCATCGCACCCTGCAGGTCGGGCAGCGTCCCCTCGATCCTCAGCGCGCGCCGTGCGCCAGCCACCTGGGCGGGGTCGAGGGCGGCATTTCCCCGGCTGACCGGGGAAATGGTCACGTGTCGGGGAGAATCTCCCCTGACATCCCGCCAGGTTCCCTGACAGGTCTCGACCCGTCCCGCCGCCTCCTCGAGCCGCTCGCGAGCCAGCCGTCCGTCCGCGACCGCGGCGACGATCGCCGCCTGGATCTCCCGGACGAGCGCGGCAGGCTTCGCGGGGCCGACGCAGAGCAGGTCGGCGCCCGCGACCAGCGAGAGCACCGCTGCCTCCGGGATCCCCCGCCCACCGGATGCACCCGCCATGTCGAGGGCGTCGGAGACGATCACCCCACGGAACCCCAGCCGCTCCCGGAGCAGCCCGAGGACCGGCGCGGAGAGGGTGCCCGGAAGGTCCGGGTCCAGAGCGGGTACGACGATGTGGCCGGTCATCACCGCGGCGACACCCGCCTCCACAGCGGCGGCGAACGGCACCAGCTCACGCTCCGCCATCACCGCGAGCGGGACATCCAGGGTGGGCAGCTCCAGGTGGCTGTCCTGCCCGGTGTCGCCGTGGCCGGGGAAGTGCTTCGCGCACGCCGCGACGCCCGCGGACCGCAGCCCCTCGACCCAGGCGGCGACGTGGGCGGCCGCCGGGGCCGCGTCGGCGGAGAACGACCGGGTGCCGATGACCGGGTTGTCGGGGTTGCTGTTGACGTCCGCGACCGGCGCGAGGTCGAGGTCGATGCCCGCAGCGGCGAGGTCGAGCCCCACCGCCCGGCCGGTCGCCCGTGTCAGGCCCAGGTCGTCCACCGCGCCGAGCGCGGCGGGTCCCAGCACCGGCGAGCCCTGGGCGGCGTGGAGCCGGGTCACGTCGCCGCCCTCCTCGTCCACCGCCACGACCGCTCCCGGCCGGACGGCGTGGATCGCGTCGGTCAGCGCCCGGACCGACGCCGGCCCCGCCGCGGTGTTGGTGCCGAACAGGCAGATCCCGCCCAGTCCCTCGGCGAGCAGCGCGGCGTAGTCGGCCGGCAGCGTCGTGCCCCGAAACGACGGCATCAGCACGCCCAGCGCCAGCGTGGCCACGTCCCGCTGCTGGGTGGCGAGGACGGTCGCCGTGGGCATGCGGCTAGTTCATCCGGCGCGCGCATCCGCGTCAAGGGCTCACTGTGGCGGCACGGAGTCGGCGGTGAGCGCCGGTTCGTCCGGCGGCGCCGGGGTGAGGACGGCGTCCTCGATCAGCTCAGAGCGCTCGATATCGGCCTCGACCCGTCGGAAGCGGAGCGCGAGGTGGCCCTCGGTGTCGTCGCCGACCAGGTCGACGGCGGCCACCACGAAGAGCCGGCTGGGGCCGACGTACTCCACGTGGAGGTAGGTGATCCGGTCGATCTGCGGGTGCGAGAGGAGGATGCGGAGCACCTCCTGATACATCGCCGGGCTCAGCCCGACACCGAGCAGGTAGGCCATGTTGCGGCGCATCAGGAACACCGCGACCACACCGAGGAGCAGTCCCACCGCGATCGAGCCGCAGGCGTCGTACGCCGGCTGCCCGGTCAGTTGGTGGAGCCCGATGCCCGCCCCGGCCAGGACCAGGCCGAGGAGCGCCGAGGAGTCCTCGAAGAAGACGGCACGGAGGGTGGAGTCGGAGGTGCGGGAGACGTATCGGATCGGGTGGAGCCCGATCAGCCGCGCCTTGCCGTGGACCTGCCTCAGCGCCTGCAGGAACGACGACCCCTCGAGCACGAAGGCGATCCCCAGGATCACGTAGTTGACCGTGAAGCTGCCCGCGTCCTCGCCGCCGGAGCGCAGGGCACTGATGCCGTGCCACACCGAGACGACCGCGCCGGCGGAGAAGAGCCCGAAGGCGGCGACGAGCGACCAGATGTAGGTCGACCGGCCGTAGCCCCGCGGGTGCGTCGCGTCGCGTGGGCGACGGCCGGAGCGTTCGGCGATGACGAGGAAGACCTCGTTGCCGGTGTCGGACCAGGAGTGGGCGGCCTCGGCGACCATCGCCGCCGACCCGGTCACGACGGCGGCGACGCTCTTCGCGATCGCGAGCAGCGCGTTGGCCGTCAGGGCGACGAGGACGGTGAGCGTCGACTCGCCGCCCTTGCCGCTCTGGTCGCGCGCCTCCTGCTCATAGACCGTGGCCTGCTCCGCCATGACGCGACGGTACCCATCCGGACCCCTCCCGCCGCTTCTGCCGTTCGGCCACGGTGTTTCGCCGCGCCGCCTACCGTGGCTGACATGCGCCGCCTCGCCGTCCTCGCCGCGACCGCCCTCAGCGCCGCGGTCCTGCTCGCGGGCTGCGCGGGGACGGCGGCGCCCGGGCCCTCGCAGCCGTCCGGGCCGGCTACGTCGGGCGGGGCGGCCGGGCTGACGACGTACGTCGCCCTCGGCGACTCCTACTCCGCCGCCCCCGGCAACCCGACCACCTCGACCGCGGGCGGGTGCGTGCGCTCCGACCACGACTACCCGCACCTCGTCGCCGCCCGGCTCGGCATCCCGAAGCTCGTCGACGTCACCTGCTCAGGCGCGCAGACGAAGGACTTCACCGGCCGTCAGCAGCCGTACGACGGCAGCGATCCGGTCGCGCCGCAACTGGACGCGGTCACCTCCTCGGCCGACCTGGTGACGGTCAGCATCGGTGGCAACGACCTCAACCTGGTCGGGCTGCTCTACGACTGCGGGACGATGACGCAGTCGACGACGACCGGGTCGCCGTGTGCCGACAAGTACGCCTCCGACGTCGACAGCGGGGTGCCCGAGGTGCGTCAGCGGGTCGTGGCGGCGGTCGGCGCCGTACGCCGCAAGGCGCCGCACGCCCGGATCCTCGTCGTCGGCTATCCGCAGCCGTTCCCCACCGGTCACACCTGCCGCGCGCTGCCGCTCACGACCGGCGACTCCGCCTTCGCGGCCTCGATCATGGACCGGCTCAACCAGATGCTCGAGGCCGCCGCGAAGGCGGCGAGCGCGACGTACGTCGATGTCGCCTCTCCCAGCCGCGGCCACGACATCTGCTCCGCCACTCCGTGGATCGACGGCGCTGAGGCCACCGACGATGCCCAGCCTCTCCACCCGTTCCCGCGCGAGCAGGCCGCCGTCGCCGGGCTCATCGCCGATGCGCTGGGCTGAGGCGGCCGCACGGGCAGGCCACTCTTCGATCCTCACCTCGGAGGGTTCCTCGACCAGGCGGCATCCACCGGGGATCTCGGCGACGCGACGGGAGCGCGGCGAGAACTGAGGTTCCTCTTCTTCGCCGTCAAGCCCGCTGAGCCGGGATCCGGTCGGCCAGCACGGTGAGTCCTATCGCGGTATCGCGGTCGTCGTGACCAACGCCGCTAACTCAGGATCTTGCGCCAAGCGGGTGCGAGCGCGGTGTAGGCGGACTCGAGCCGTGCCTGGCTTGAGCCCGGTCGCGACAGCGGCCTCGGTGATCGAGAGCTGCTCCCACTCGGTGAGTTGGATGAGCTCGCGGTCGATCTCAGCCAACCGCATCAGCGCGGCACGAACGGTGGCCCCGACGCTCTGCTCGGGCTCGTGGGGCGGTTGGCTCGCCAGGAGGGCCGCCCCCACCTCGGCGGCAGCATCACGGGACGTCTGACGGCTGTGGCTGAGCAGCAGGCGCCGTGCCATCCCGAAGAGCCACGCACGTCGCAGCCACTCCGCGGGAAGTTTGTCGCGCTTCTCCCACGCCAGCACGTACACGTCCGCGAGCAGGTCCGGCGCCTCGTCGCCGACGCGTCGCCGGAGAAACCCCAGCACCTCCGGCGACGTACGGCGATAGAGCGCCTCGAAGGCCTCCGCAGTGACAGTCGCCGGTCCCGTCATGGCCGTCACGGTGTCGGGACTGCCTGCGGCAGGTCCGGCATCAGGGCAGGGATGCAGAAAACGTTCTCGGCCAGCGCGGAACCGAGTGCGTCGACGTCACCGGCATTGATGTCCTTCTGGACCAGCCTGAGGAAACCGAACCGGCTGCTGTCGTCGGCCTTCTGCGGCGGCGACCCATCCTTGAAGTGGACGATCGTGGTGCGCATGACAAGCTCCGTGTCGAGTGCCCGGACAGCCGGCCACGTGCCGGCTCGCCTGAGCTCATCGGCGGCGGCCTTGGCTGCCGCGTCGTCACCATCGGCGACCGCCGCCGCCCAGGCATTGGACCACGAGCAGATAGCGTCGTTGGCGACGAACCCACGCAAGGCACCGGTCGTCACCACGCCCGGGCCCTTCAGGTCATCGATCTGGAACTGCGCCGAGATCGAGCGTGCCTTCTCGGACGGGAACGGGATGTCCGCCGTCCCCTTCAGCACCACCGTGGGGAAGTCCTCACCCTTGGGCTTGAGAAACTCGCCGGGGCCGCCCTGCTTGATGTCGTGGCCGCTGGCGTACCTGCCGGTGTGAGCACTGAACACGCCAGTCGCTGCGGCAGCGGCGGTGCCGCCGCCGGCCAGCACCGCGGACGCCGCCACGATCGCCACCGCACGCCTGCGCCCGCGACCCCTCGGCGCGTTGTCGATCCGGCGAGCGACCTGGTCCCAGGTTGCGTCCAGGTCGACCTCGTCGGCCGCTGCATCGGTGGCGGCAGCCTCCATCAGCGCGCTGTGCGCCTCGGTCCAATCCCCAGCCTTCATGGTTCCTCCATCGACAGTCGTGCTCTCACCCATGTAATGCCAGCGCGTTACACGCCGCGGGAGTCTCGCTGCCTACATGACCAGCACGAGGCCACGTCGAAGGCTCAATGTCCGGCGTCTCAATGTCCGGCGTCTCAGGCAAGGCGGTCCGGACCCTCCTGAGGTGGCCGGCCGCCCGGCTGGCGCCGTTGTACGGACCCGCGCCGGTCAAGTCCGCCAGCTGGGCAAGACAGTTGAACGACCGTCCGACAGGACGTCAGTCGGCGCACCTGAGCCGCGACCCCCGAGGCTCTCGTCATTTCTGGTCGGTGGTCGGGTCTAGCGTGATCTTCGACGACGAGACAACCGAACATCCACCGCTGCAGTGACCGCTCGGGGCGGTCGCTGCGCACCGTCCCTCGAGGTTGTCCGCCCATGTCCCAGCCGTCGCTGCACCCCATCCGGGGATGCGTCGCGTCCATCGAGGCCGCGCTCGACGAGGTGTCCGGCGTGGACCCGATGTTCCTGGCGACCGCGGAGAAGGAGACGGCGCTGCGCGAGTTGGCCCGGGCGGAGGCGCGGCTGGCCGCGCTGCGGCTGCGGGTCATGGCGTCCGCCGACGACGTCGCCGCGTCGGCCGGGGCGCGCGACGCGGGTGCGTGGTGGGCCGATGCCGTGCACGCCGACATCCGGGCCGCGCGCGCCGACCTCCGGCTCGCCCGCGCCCTCGAACGCCGGCCCGCACTCGACGCCGCCCTCCGGGACGGACGTGTTCCGGTCGAGCACACCCGGGTCATCGCCAGAGCCCTCGAGATCCTGCCCCCAGAGCTGACCGACGAGCAGCGGGCCAAGGCCGAGCAGATCCTGCTCGACGAGGCGACCCGGCTCACGCCCACACAGCTGCGCCGCGTCGGCGACCACCTCCTCGAGATCCTCGACCCGCAGGCCACCGACGACGCCCTCGGCCGCAGGCTCCAAGCCGAGGAGGACCGCGCCCACCGCCGCACCTGGCTCACCCTCACCGATCCCGGTGACGGCACGGTCCACCTCAAGGGCCGGATCCCCAAGGTCGCCGGCGCTCGGCTGCGGACCTACCTCGAGGCGTTCACGCAGCCCCGGCTCGCGGCGCTCGAGGACCGCGGACAGCGGGTGCCCTATGACCGGCTGCTCGGCCAGGCGTTCTGCCAGCTCCTCGAGCGCTACGATCCCGACCAGCTGCCCCGCCACGGCGGTGACGCCACCACGCTGGTGATCACGATGCCCCACGACCAGCTCACCCGGGAGCTCGGTGTCGCGACCCTGCCTGACGGCACCCCCGTCACGGCCGCCGCGGCCCGCCGCCTGGCCTGCGCCGCCGGCCTCCTGCCCGCCGTCCTCGGGGCGCAGGGCGAGGTCCTCGACCTCGGCCGCCAGATCCGGCTCTTCACCCCCGTCCAGCGCAAGGCCCTCCGGATCAGACATCGCACCTGCGCCGCCGAGGGCTGCACCATCGCCGCGACCTGGACCGAGGCGCATCACCTGCGGCCCTGGGCCGCCGGAGGCAGGTCCGACCTGAGCAACGCTGTGCTCCTCTGCGGCCACCACCACCGTCTCGCGCACCACCCCGGCTACGACCTGCGCCGCCTCGCCAGCGGCGAGCTCCGCTTCCACCGGAGGACGTGAGGGGCAGTGCAGCGGTCGACGTCCACGATCGACCCGGCGACCGACCCGGGGACCGACACTCGGTGGCCACTCGGGAAGCACGTCCTGTCCTGGCAGCGCATCCGCTCCGCTTCGGCCGCTGCGGTCCCTTTCTCGCCCTCTGCCCGAGAGGTGATGTCAAGCAACCTTGACATCAGGAACCCGTGTCAAGCACCCTTGACATGTGAAGAACGTCGTACGACAGCTGCGCGGCGCGCGCGATCTGTCCCAGGCCGACCTGGGCGCGGCGCTGGGGGTGTCACGACAGACCGTGAACTCGATCGAGACCGGGCGTTACCTGCCCTCGCTGCCGTTGGCGATCGCCATCGCGAGGTTCTTCGGGACGACCGTGGAAGAGGTGTTCGATGTCGACAGCTAAGCGCTGCCTCCAGAGCCGGTGGGCCACGCCGGTGGTCTGCCTGGTGGCCGGACTGGCCTATTTGGGCGCCGGACTCGCCGGCGGCGAGCCGGCGTTCGCCTGGGTGGGGTTCGGGATCATGGTCGTCTTCGGCGCGGCGATGCTCGCCGCGAGCCGGTTCAGTGAGACCGCGAAGGGCCTTCTCGACCGCCGGGACGAGCGGATCAACGCCCTGGACCGGGACGCGACCGTCATCGCCGGCGTCGTGGTGATCCTCGCCATCCTCGTCATGGCGATCGTCGAGATCGCCCAAGGGGAGGACGGGTCGCCGTACTTCCAGCTCGCCGCGCTCGCCGGCGTCTCCTACGCCGTCGCACTGCTCTGGCTCCGCTGGCGGCGCTGAGCCGCCCGGGCGACCGTGCCGGACTCGGCGCGCAGCGCGCCGCAGCGGTCGCGGCCGTCAGTGATCCCGGGCCGTCGCGGCGGTCACTGAGCCCGGCGGTCGCGGCCGTCGCTGGCAGGGCGTCGCTGACCCGGGGCGTCCCCGCAGCCCTGCCAGCCACCTCGGCCATTGCTGAGCCTCGCTCTCCGGACAACCGACCAGGGAGCTCTGAGGCGGGACCGAATCAGGCGCGGTGCACGACCCACCCGGCGACGACGGTGAGCGCGACGGCCGACCCGAGCGTCCGCAGTTCCGTGACCGGCATGCCGAGCGGGTCGCGGTCGAGGACCACGAGATCGCCGCGCGAGCCGACCCGGACCGTCCCAGCGCCGTCGACGGAGGCGGCGAGCGCCTCGCGGACGGTGAGGGCCTGTTCGGGATGCCACGGGTCGCGCTCGTCGGCGGAGCGGTGGACGGCCGCCGAGATCGCAAGCCAGGGGTCGAGCGGCGCGACCGGGGCGTCGGACCCGAGCGCGAGCGGGACGCCGTCATCGGCCATCCATCGCAGCGCGAAGCAGCGGTCCGACCGCCCCGGCCAGACCCGCTCGGTGACGTCGCGGTCGTCGAGCAGGTGCGCCGGCTGGACGCTGGCACGCAGCCCCAGCCGCGCCATCTCGCGGACGTCGGCGCGGCGGACCAGCTGGGCGTGCTCGATGCTCCCGCGCGCACCGGTCGCCGCGTACGCCGCGAGCGCCTCGGCCACGGCCCGGTCGCCGATCGCGTGCGTGGCCACCTCGAGCCCGTGGGCGGTCGCGGTCGCGAGCAGCGCACGGAGCTCGTCGGGCGACTGGTTGGGAGCACCGTGGGAGCCGCTGTCGGCGTACGGCTCGCAGCACCACGCCGTCCGCGTCCCCAGCGACCCGTCGCTGATGATCTTGAGCGGGCCGACCGTGAGCAGACCGCTCTCCACCTCCGGCACCGGGTCGCCGGTCCGCAGTCTGGCGGACAGCAGGCCGTCGAGGCCGTCGGCGTACGTCGCCGCCCGGATCCGCAGCAGGTCGCAGCCCTGCGACCAGCGCGCCGCCCAGGCGTCGTACGTCGCCCGGAACTCGAAGTCGACGAGGCCCACCACTCCCAGGGCGGCGGTGCGCTCGAGCATCGCGCGGTACGCCGCCGGCGAGGCACCGGGCGAGGCGCTCCCGAAGGCGACCGCACCCGCGCTCGGACCACCGCCGCCGAGCCGGTCGAGGTGGGGGTAGGCGGCGTACCACTCGTTCTCCCGGACCACCCCGTCCCGCCACGGCAGGCCGAGGACGGCGAGAGCGGCCGAGTTGAGCCACCCGTGGTGGAAGTCGTGGTTGATCAGGACGACCGGCGTGGCGCCGGTGACCGCGTCGAGCTCGGTGACCGTGACGGGCCTGCTCCAGGAGCCGGCCGAGTGTCCGTTGGCAACGATCGGGATCCCCGGCGCGGCCGCGACGGCGGCACCGACGACCGCCAGGACGTCCTCCGGCGAGCGGGTGCCGTGCAGGTCGAGCCGGCTGGCCGCGAGCGTCCACTGCCCGAGGTGGGTGTGCTGGTCCCACAGTCCCGGCAGCAGCCAGCGGCCGCCGGCGTCGTACTCCTCGACGACCTTCGATGCCCCCGTCCGGCGGCCCTCCGACGCGGTCGGCGACGGCCCGATCGCGGTGACGATCCCGTCGCGGACGAGCACGTCGACGGGGCCGTCCGGCGCCGCTGTCGTGAGCGGGACCAGACGCGCGCGGCGCAGCAGCAGATCGGGCACGGCGCCAACCTAGTGGCCCCTCTCAACACGCGCCCGATCGGCGCGTCACCCGGCCGGCCCCGAGGCGGAGCGCTCGGTGACCTGCCCGTCCTCGACGTGGAGGTGCCGGTCGAGGCGTACGGCGGTCAGCATGCGTCGGTCGTGCGTGACCAGCAGCAGGGTGCCCGGGAAGCTGTCGAGCGCCTGCTCGAGCTGTTCGATGGCCGGCAGGTCGAGATGGTTCGTCGGCTCGTCGAGCACCAGCAGGTTGACGCCACGCGCCTGCAGCAGCGCCAGCGCCGCCCGGGTCCGCTCCCCCGGCGACAAGGTGGCCGCGGGGCGCGTGACGTGGTCCGCCTTGAGGCCGTACTTCGCCAGCAGGGTGCGTACGTCGGCGGGGCTGGGGCCGTCCGGGCCGGTGCCACCGGCATGCTGCTGGAACACGTCCACGAGCGACGGCCCCGTGCCTGACGAACCTGCACCTGACGAGCCCGCACCTGACGAGCCTGAGCCCGCGCCTGACGAGCGATCGTCTCCCACGGCGAAGAGGTGCCGCGCCTGGTCGACCTCACCGACGACGACGCCGGGGCCGAGCGCCGCATGCCCGGAGTCGAGCGGGATCCGACCGAGCAGCGCGCCGAGCAGTGTGGACTTCCCCGCCCCGTTGGGGCCGGTGACGGCGACCCGCTCGGCCCAGCCGATCTCGAGGTTGACCGGGCCGAGGGTGAAGCCCGGCCCGGCGGGCGCCGGCCGGTGGACCACCGCATCCCGCAGGGTCGCCGTCACCGCACCCGAGCGAGGCGCGACCGCGATCTCCATCCGCAGCTCCCACTCCTTGCGCGGCTCCTCGACGGCCTCCTTCTCGAGCCGCTCGATCGCGCGCTCGGACTGCCGGACCTTCGAGGCCTGCTTCTCGCTCGACTCGGCGCGGAAGCGGCGGATCGACTTGTCCGGCTCGTCGTTGATGGAGCGGCGGGCGTTGCGCACCCCCTGCGCCGCCCAGGCCCGCTGGGTGGTCATCCGGCCCTGCAGGCCGGCCAGCCGGTCGGCGTACTCCTCGTAGGCCTCGCGGGCGTGCTGGCGCGCGACCTCGCGCTCGTGGAGGTAGGCGTCGTAGCCGCCGCCGTAGACGTTGACCCGGTGCTGGTGGAGGTCGAGCTCGACGACCCGGGTGACGACCCGCGCCAGGAACTCACGGTCGTGGGAGACGACGACGGCCGCGGCCCGCAGCTCGCTCACGAACCGCTCCAGCCGGTCGAGACCGTCGAGGTCGAGGTCGTTGGTGGGCTCGTCGAGCAGGAAGACGTCATAGCGGGAGAGCAGCAGCGACGCGAGCCCCGCCCGGGCCGCCTGACCGCCGGAGAGCGCGGTCATCTCGTGGTCGAGATCGACCCGGAGCCCGACGTCGGCGGCGACCGCCTCAGCCCGCTCGTCGAGGTCGGCTCCGCCGAGGGCGAGCCACCGCTCGAGCGCCTGGGCATAGGCGTCGTCCGCGCCGGGCGCCCCCGCCGAAAACGCCCCCGCCGAGATCGCCTGGGTCGCGGCGTCGAAGGCGACCTGCGCGTCCGCGACGCCGGTACGCCGGGCCAGGAACTGCCGCACCGTCTCGCCGGGCCGCGACGCGTCGGCCACGGTCTCCTGCGGGAGGTAGCCGACGAGCGCGTCCGCGGGACTCGTGACGACACTGCCCTCCTCGGGCGCGAGCTCGCCGGCGAGCACCCGCAGGAGCGTCGACTTCCCGGCGCCGTTGGGCCCGACGAGGCCGACCACGTCGCCCGGCGCGACGACGAGGTCGAGGCTGTCGAAGAGGGCCCTCGGCCCGTGTCCGGCGGCCAGTGCCCTGGCCTGGATCGTCGCGCTCACCCGTCCGACCCTACGGAGCCCGTCCACCGAATTCGGACCGGGCGGAGGGCACCGTTGCAGCGGGCCGGTCGCCGGTAAGTTGGACGCATGCGTGCCCGCACCGTCGCCCTGGCCTCCGCCGGTGTCGTGGCTGCGGCGGTGGTGGGCATTGGAGGCGGGTACGCCGCGGGGCAGCTCGACGACCGGGGGACGCCTCCGACGCCCACCCCGTCAACGCTGCGCGCCGCCGAGCCCCTCCCCGCGATGCCCGAACTGCCGATCGCGAAGGACCTTCCCTACAACGACGACCTCGACTATCCCGCGCTCGCGGTCGGGCTGCCCTACGTCTCGACGACCGTGCGCGGCGCCGGTCACAGCTGGCGGCTGCTCGTGCCGCAGGGCTGGAAGAAGTACCCCGGCTCGGGCCAGGACCCGGCCGGCACAGTGCGCTGGCGGCCTCAGGACGAGCCGACGACGGGCGGTTACGTCCTCCGTGTCCTGCCGCTGCAGGCACGCGACACCCCGACCGAGCGGCGCGACCTGCTGCAGGAGAAGTTCGACACGAGCTACCGCGACGTCCACGTGGTCAAGATCGAGCCCGACTCGATCTGGTTCGCCTACCGCACCGGCGACAACTTCCGGCGCTTCAACTACTTCGCGTGGGTGGTCGCCGACGGCGAGACGAACGCGGGCTTCGAGCTCTCCGTCGCCGGCCGGAGCGCCGACCAGGACGGACTCGCCGACCTCCTCGACAAGGTCGCTCGCAGCGCCCGCCGAGTGCGCTGACGCGACGAGGCGAGGTAGTCCGGGACCTTCCGGTCGGTCTACTCACCAGTAACCGACGCGAACGTCCCGGACTACCCGGCACGACGGACCGCGCTCAGCTCTCACCGTCGGTCGGCGGCTTCGCCTGGACGGTCGCCAGGACGTCGTACGCCGCGGTGGCGGTGTCGCCGTGGACCTGGACCCACAGCAAGTGGCTGCCGTCCAGCTGGGTGAACTGCTCGACGACCACACCGCCGGGGCAGGCGGTGAAGAGCTGCCCGATGACCGGCTGTCCGGCGTCGGTCGTCGATCGGCTCGGGGTCGCGGCCGTGCAGCGCGGGTGACCGGGCAGATGGGTGGGGAAGCGGTCGCCCGGGATGATCGACGCGAAGACCCCCCGGCCGTCGACCGTGGCGCTGTTCCAGACGTCGCTGGTGCCAACCGAGACCGCCGGGTAGGTGTCGGGGGTCTTCGGCTGGTGGATCGGCGGGGCCCACCCGTCCGTGGCTTCGACCTTCGCCCACGACGCCGGCACGGTCACCGAGATGAGGCCCTCGGCGTCGGTCACGGTCACGCCGCGCGGCCCGGGAGGACCGGGCCGGGTGGCGGCATAGGTCGCGTAGCCGGCCCCGGCCGCGACGACGGCCAGCGCGGCGACGACACCGAGCCGGCGCCGGCCGCGTCGACCGGTCCATCCGCGCCGGCCCCCGCCGGCGGGCGCATGCCCCGCCGCCGGGCCGGGCTCCTGGTCCGCGGCCGAGGTCACCAGCCGGGTCGCGACCCCACCGGCCCCCGCGTCGACCTCCCTGGCGTCGACCTCCCTGGCGGCGGAGAGCCGCTCCGGGTCGCGGGGATGCGGCAGGCCGGTCGCCCCCGGCGACGCGGGCGTGACACTGGCGGGCGCAGCAGCGGCAGGCGACGCCGTCGGCCGCGCCCCGGGCAGGGTGAGGTCGTTGTTGATCGCGAGCCATGGGTCTCCGGCTGTCGTCACCGCGGGGGCGTCGCCGGTCGACTCGAGCATCGCCGCCGCCAGGGCGTCGGCGAAGTCGGTCACGGAGGCATAGCGGTCGTCCCGCTGCGGAGCCAGGCCCCGGCGTACGACGTCCTCGACCGACGCCGCGAAGGGCCGCTCCTCGGTCGACAGCGCCGGCACGGGTCCCGGCGCGGCGGCGGCCCGCAGCGATGCGTGGTCGAACGCCGGACGCCCGGTGAGCAGGAGGTAGGCCAGCGCGGCGAGGGAGTACTGGTCCGCCCGCGGGTCGAGCGGCTCGGCCTGGGCCTGCTCCGGTGCGACGTACGACGGCGTGCCGGCGACGATCGTGAGCCGCGAGGACATGTCGAGTGCCTTGCCGAGGCCGAGGTCGCCGAGCATGGCGCGGATGTCGCGGCCGCTGCTGGTCGAGCGGAAGAGCACGTTGGCGGGCTTCACGTCGCGGTGGAGGATGTCGCGGTCGTGGAGCGCCTGGAGCCCGTCGGCGACCTGCCGGACCACCTGCAGCGCCTGCGGCGGGGTCAGCCCACTCAGCTCGAGACGGTCGGCGAGGGTGCCCTGGTCGGCGTAGGTCATCACGAGGTAGGGCCGGCCGTCGTCGAGCTCGCCGGCGTCGTAGACCGTGACGACATGGGGCGACTCGACCCGGCGCAGATAGCGTCCCTCCTCCACGAACCGGCGCCGGACCTGGGCGTCGGCCGACCAGTTGTCGGCGAGGACCTTCACGGCGACCGGCGAGTCGAGCTGCTCGTCGTAGGCGAGCCACACCGTCGCGAATCCGCCCGCGCCGATGCGCCGCTGGACGGCGTAGCGACCGAGACGGTGGGGCATGGACACCCCGGCATTATCGTCGTCACGACACCGACGCGCTGCGCGGTTGAGACATCAACGAACGCATCACGACGCTCGGACGGCGCTCCTGTGCCGTCATGGGACCAATGACCGGGGGGATCGGCAGCATGAGCGGCCACACGACCGAGGCGATGACGCCGGACGAGATCGACGACCTCGCCCGACGCGCGCGCGACGGCGATCGCGACGCGCTCGAGCACCTGCTCGGCGCGATCCGGCCGCGCGCGCTCAACGTCTGCCGCGGCGTCCTGCCGTTCCTGCCCGACGCCGAGGACGCCTGCCAGGAGGCGCTGCTCAACATCGCCACCAAGGTCGGGTCGTGGCACGGCAACGGGCGGTTCACCACGTGGATGCACGTCGTCGCGCTCAACGCCGCCCGGTCGACCTACCGCCGGCTGCGCAACCAGGCCGTCGCCGCCGACCCGCAGGAGGTCGGCCCGCTCGACCGGCCCGACCCGCGCACCACCTCGGTCATCGCCGGCACCCGGCTCGACCTCCTCGACGCCATGGAGACGCTCGAGCGCGACCACCCGAAGTACGTCGAGCCGCTGGTCCTCCGCGACGTCTACGGGCTGGCGTACGACGAGATCGCCGCGCTCCTCGGCCTCCCGCTCGGCACGGTGAAGGCGCAGATCCACCACGGCCGCCAGCTCACCCGGCCGCTGCTGCGCGACCTGTCCTGAGCACGCCCGACGCCGTCCTCCCACGCCATGGACGACAAGTGACCAGCCAGTAACCTCCGTCTAGGGTCGGCCCATGGCCGGTACGACATCGGGTGGGCGGCTCGGCGCCCGCGACCTCATCGACCTCGTCCTCGACGACGGCTCCTTCACCTGCTGGGACGCCCCGCCGGCGTACGGGCCGATCAGCGAGGCGTACGCCGCCGACCTGGCCGCCGCGCGGGAGAGGAGCGGCGTCGACGAGTCGGTCGTGACCGGCCGCGGCACGATGAAGGGCCGGCCGGTGGCGGTCGTGGCGAGCGAGTTCCGCTTCCTGGCCGGCTCCATCGGGCTGGCCGCCGCGGACCGGCTGGTCGCCGCGATCCAGCGGGCCACGGCCGAGGGGCTGCCGCTGCTCGCGGCACCGAGCTCGGGCGGCACCCGGATGCAGGAGGGCACCCCGGCGTTCGTCCAGATGGTGCGCATCACCGAGGCGGTCGGCGCGCACAAGGCCGCCGGGCTGCCCTATCTCGTCTACCTGCGCCACCCCACCACCGGCGGCGTGATGGCCTCCTGGGGGTCGCTCGGTCACGTGACCGTGGCCGAGCCCGGCGCACTGCTCGGCTTCCTGGGCCCGCGGGTCTACTCCGCCCTCTACGGCGAGGAGTTCCCCGAGGGCGTCCAGACCGCGGAGAACCTCTTCGCCCACGGCCTGATCGACGGCGTCGTCCCTCCCGATGGCATCGCCGACCTGCTCGACCGCGCGCTCGCGATCCTCAGCGACCGCCCCGCGGCCCGGAAGATCGCCGAGCCGGAGCCGGTCGCGCCCGAGCTCGACGCCCGCCTCGACGCATGGGAGACGATCACGCTCAGCCGCCGCGAGGACCGGCCCGGCGTACGCCGCCTGCTGAGGTATGCCGCGACCGACGTCATCCCGCTCAACGGCACCGGCGAGGGCGAGGCCGATCCCGGGCTGCTCATCGCGCTCGCGCGGTTCGGGGATGCGCCGTGCGTGTTCCTCGGGCAGGACCGGCGCGGCCAGACCGCCGTCCACCCGATGGGGCCGGGGGCGCTCCGCGAGGCCCGGCGCGGGATGCGGCTGGCCGTCGAGCTCGGCCTGCCGCTGCTCACCGTCATCGACACGCCGGGCGCCGCGCTCTCGGCCGACGCGGAGAACGGCGGGATGGCCGGCGAGATCGCCCGCTCCCTCGCCGACCTGGTCATGCTGGCCGCGCCGACCCTCTGCCTGATGCTCGGCGAGGGGAACGGCGGTGGCGCGCTCGCGCTGCTCCCGGCCGACACGATCGTCGCCGCGCAGCACGCCTGGCTCTCGCCGCTGCCGCCGGAGGGCGCCTCGGCGATCGTGCACCGCGACACCGCCCACGCACCCGAGATGGCCCGCGCCCAGTCGGTGCGTGCCGTGGACCTGCACCGCCTGGGCGTGGTCGACCGGATCATCCCGGAGCACCCGGACGCGGCCGAGGAGGCGGAGGCGTTCTGCCGCCGCGTCGGCGACGTCCTGGCCGACGAGCTCACCGCGCTCATCGGCTGCGGCCCGGGCTCCCCCGCCGACCGGGTACGCCGCTACGCGCCGGGTTCCGCCTGACGGCGGGTCGGGCCACCGCCGACCGGCACGCCACTAGCGTGAGCCCGGTCACAGCGCAGCCGCCGCGGCGCGCCTCGAGGACGGAGGATCCATGTACCGCATGACGATCGAGTACGACGCACCCGCCGACCCGGTCGCATTCGAGACCCGGTACGCCGACGAGCACATCCCGCTCGTGCGCACCATCCCAGGCCTGCGCCGCTTCGTCCTGAGCCACCCGCGTGCGGCGGGCGGCAG
Organism: Nocardioides eburneus; assembly: GCF_040838215.1. NCBI lineage: Bacteria > Bacillati > Actinomycetota > Actinomycetes > Propionibacteriales > Nocardioidaceae > Nocardioides > Nocardioides eburneus. Next base: position 40,185 of record NZ_JBFPJR010000001.1, read on the forward strand.
CGCGCCGTACCTCGTCGCCGAGCTGTGGTGGGACGACGAGGCCGCCTTCAAGGCCGCCCTCGCGACCCCCGAGATGGCCGCCACGGGCGAGCACGCCCAGGGCTCCGGGACCACCTGGCGCAGCTTCGTCGGCGAGGTGCAGGACTGTCTCTGACCCCACGAGTTGGTCAGGGCAGCACAGCGGGCCAGAACAGCAGCGGGGTCAGAACAGCAGCGGGGTCAGAACAGCAGCGCGGTGGCCGGGTCCTCGAGCACGTCGGCGACGTCGGCGAGGAACCGTGAGCCCGCGGCGCCGTCGATGTGGCGGTGGTCGAAGCTGAGCGCGAGCGTGCAGACGTCGCGCGGCACGATCCGCTCGTCGGCGCCCGTGCCGACGACCCACGGCCGCCGCTCGATCGCCCCGAAGCACAGGATCGCCGACTCGCCCGGGTTGATGATCGGCGTACCGGCCTCCATGCCGAACGGCCCGACGTTGGTGATCGTGAACGTCCCGCCCGCCAGGTCCGCCGGGGGCGTCTTGCCGTCGCGGGCGGTGGCGACGAGCTCGCCGAGCGCGCCGGCCAGGTCGGCCAGGGACATCGCGTCGGCGCCCTTGACGTTAGGCACGACGAGCCCGCGCGGCGTCGCCGCGGCGATGCCGAGGTTGACGTACTCCTTGAAGACGATCTCCTGGGCCGCGTCGTCCCAGACCGAGTTGACGATCGGCGTACGCCGCAGCGCGAGCAGGCACGCCTTCGCGACGACCAGCAGCGGGCTGACCCGCCGATCGCGGAAGTCGCGGTGGCCCTTGAGCCGCTCGACCAGCGCGATCGTCGCGGTGACGTCGACGGTCTTCCAGATGCTCACGTGGGGCAGCGTGAAGGCCGACTCGACCATCGCCTGGCCCATCATCTTGCGTACGCCGCGGATCGGCTCGCGCCGCTCGCGACCACCGCTCGTGACGACCGCGGGGGCGGGCACCGCGCCGGTCCCTTCCGCCGGGGCCGCCTGACGGCCCGCGGCGGCCGCCTCCACCTCGGCCCGGGTGATCACGCCGTCGGGCCGACTCGGAGTGAGGGTCCGCAGGTCGACGCCGAGGTCCTTCGCGAGCTTGCGCACCGGCGGCTTCGCGAGCGCCACCACCGCCGCCCCCGAGAGGTCACCCGTTCCGCTCGCGAGGTCACCCGTTCCCGCCGAGGAGTCACTCACTCCGCCCGAGACGTCACTCGTCGCCACCGAGTCGCCGTTGGCGGCCTCGACGTGCGGCGACGGCAGGCCGGGCTCGAACGCCGCCTGGGTCTGCATGTGGGCGGCCTGCGCGCCCGAGGGGACCTTCCGCGGGCGGCGTACGAGCGCCCCCTCCTTCGGTCCCGAGCCGACCAGCGTCAGCGGCTGGTCCTCGTTCCCCGACGTCTCGGCGGGATTCCCCGACGTCTCGGCAGGATTCGCCGCCGTCTCGGCGGGAACCGGTGACTCTTCGGCGGGAGCGGGCGACTTCTCGGCGGGGTCGCCGATGGCGATGATCGGGGTCCCGACGGCGACGGTCTCGCCCTCGGGCACGAGCAGGGCGGCGACGACGCCGGCGTACGGCGAGGGCAGCTCGACGACCGACTTGGCGGTCTCGATCTCGCAGACGATGTCGTTGATCTTGACGGTGTCGCCGACCTTGACGTGCCAGGCGACGATCTCGGCCTCGGTGAGGCCCTCCCCGACGTCGGGAAGCTTGAACTCACTCATACTCGCTCCGCTCAGAAGGCCAGCGATCGGTCGACGGCGTCGAGGACGCGGTCGAGGTCGGGCAGGAAGTGCTCCTCCGCGCGCGCCGGCGGGTAGGGCGTGTCGAAGCCGCCGACGCGCAGGACCGGCGCCTCGAGGGAGTAGAAGCACTCCTCGGTGATCCGGGCGGCCACCTCGGCCCCCATGCCGAGGTTGACATGCGCCTCGTGGCAGACGACGGCGCGGCCGGTACGCCGGACGGACTCGACCACGGGCCCCATGTCGAGCGGCGACAGGGTGCGCAGATCGATGACCTCGACCGACTTGCCCTCGGTCGCGGCCGCCTCAGCGGCGGCGAGCGCGGTCTTCACGGTGGGCCCGTAGGCGAGCAGGGTGAGGTCGGTGCCGCGGCGCGCGACCCGCGAGGCGAAGAGCGGGAGCGGGGTCGCGGCGGTGTCGAGCTCGGCCTTGTCGGCGTGGTACTGCCGCTTGGGCTCGAGGAAGATCACCGGGTCGGGCGAGGCGATGGCCTGCTGGATCATCCAGTAGCCGTCCACCGGGTTGGAGCACGCGACCACCTTGAGGCCGGGCGTGTGGGCGAACTGCGCCTCGGGCGACTCGCTGTGGTGCTCGACCGCACCGATGCCGCCGCCGAACGGGATCCGGATGACCATCGGCATCGGCGAGCGGCCCTGCGAGCGGTAGTGCATCTTCGCGACCTGCGACACGATCTGGTCGTAGGCCGGGTAGACGAAGCCGTCGAACTGGATCTCCACGACGGGTCGGTAGCCGCGCAGGGCGAGCCCCACGGCGGTCCCGACGATCCCGGACTCGGCCAGCGGGGAGTCGATCACCCGGTCCTCGCCGAAGTCCTTCTGCAGGCCGTCGGTGATGCGGAAGACCCCGCCGAGGCGGCCGATGTCCTCGCCCATGAGGAGGACCTTCGGGTCGTCCTCCATCGCCTTGCGCAGCCCGGCGTTGAGCGCCTTGGCGAGCGTCACCTTGGGGAGCTTGGCAGCGGCGGTCCCCGTCGCCGCCGTCGAGGTCGCGGTCGCCGTCGAGGTCGAGGTCGTCATCTCAGGCCACCCCTTCGAACGACGCGAGGTAGGCGGCGTAGCCGTCGCGCTGCGCGGCGAGCTCCTCGGTGATCTCGGCGTACACGTCACCGAACAGGGCGACCGGGTCGGGCTCGGGCAGCGCCCGGCAGCCCTCGCGCAGCCGCGTGCCCAGCTCCTCGGCCTCCGCCTCCACGCCGGCGAAGAAGTCGTCGCCGGCGAAGCCGCCGCGGCGCAGGTAGGCCTCCACGCGCGCGATCGGGTCCTTGAGCTTCCAGGTCTCGACCTCGTCCGAGAGCCGGTAGCGGGTCGGGTCGTCGGTGGTCGTGTGGGCGCCCATCCGGTAGGTGTAGGCCTCGACGAGTGTCGGGCCGCCGCCTTCGCGCGCCCGCTGCAGGGCGGTCTGCATGACGGCGTAGGTCGCGAGGACGTCGTTACCGTCGACGCGGACGCCGGGGAAGCCGAACCCCTCGGCACGGCGGTAGAGCGGGATCCGGGACTGTCGCTCGAACGGCTCCGAGATCGCCCACTGGTTGTTCTGGCAGAAGAAGACGACCGGCGCGTTGTAGGACGCGGCGAAGACGAACGACTCGTTGACGTCGCCCTGCGACGAGGCACCGTCACCGAAGTGGGCGACCACGGCGGCGTCGCGCTCGGGGTCGCCCGTGCCGACGACGCCGTCGCGCTGCATCCCCATCGCGTAGCCGGTCGCATGCAGCGTCTGGGCGCCGATCACGATCGTGTAGAGACCGAAGTTGGTCGCCTCGGGGTCCCAGCCGCCCTGGTCGACGCCGCGGAAGAGGCCGAGCAGGCGGAGCGGGTCGACGCCGCGGCACCACGCGACGCCGTGCTCGCGGTAGGTCGGGAAGACGAAGTCCTGCGGTCGCAGCGCCCGGCCGGCGCCGATCTGCGCGGCCTCCTGGCCGAGGAGCTGGGCCCAGATCCCGAGCTCGCCGTGGCGCTGCAGCGCGGTCGCCTCGACATCGATGCGCCGGGTGAGCGCCATGTCGCGGTAGAAGCCGCGGATGACCTCGGCCTCATCGGCGCCCTCGGGGACCGTGAAGCGGTAGTCGGGGTGGTCGACACGCTGACCCTCCGGGGTCAGCAGTTGGACGAGGTCGGGACTCGCCGACGTGTCCCAGGGCGTCTGCGGGCCGAACAACTCACTCATCGCGAACTCCTTCGTACGTGGCGCCGGGTGGGTTCTCCACCACCGCACGGACCCGCGACCCGGGAGTGTGACCCGGGCCACATGAGGGTGTTTCAAACCTACCGGCCCGCGGGAGTTACTCACGAGTCCGTGGGGCGAACTCGCGAAGCATTGGCCGTACGCCGGCACGAATCGGCGTGTTCTGCCACAGCGGGCCCTGCGCTCGGGAGATGCTTCCACCTCGTTCGGAGGGGCAGGTCACGAGTGGTGCAGTGGGGACCGCGCGCGCGGGCATCGCGTCGCGCGTTGATGGCGTTCGTCGTGACGGTCATGGCGGGGGTGACGCTGGTGACCGGAACCGTCGGAGAGGCGGCCGCCCGGCCCGTCACGCAGCCCCTCACGGGGCCCGTCACTGGTCCCGTCACGCGGCCCGTCACTCGTCCCGTCAGCCAGCCCGTCGTCCGGGCGACCGCCGCCGGGCTGCCCGCCAACAGGGTCGACACCCCGCGCAGCGGCCGCGTCTTCCCGGACCCGGCGGTGGCCGCCTACCGCGGCGGCCTCGTCGCCGTCGCCACCGGCCCCGACGCCCCGCGGATGGTCGCCACGGCCGCCAACGCGCCGTGGCACCGTGCCGGACGCGCCCTCGCCCGCAAGCCGGACTGGGCGAGCGGCGCCGGCGTGTGGGGCGTGGACCTCGTCCATGTCGGACACCGCTGGCTGCTCTACTTCGCCGCGCCGGTGCGCGGCCTGGGCGCCGAGGGGCGGTGCGTCGGCGTCGCGGTGAGCCGGACTCCGCTCGGTCGCTTCACCCCGGTCGGCCGTCCGTTGGTCTGCCCGCGCGGCGCCCGCAAGGCCGGCGGGCGGCTCATCGCGCCGGCCCCCGACCGGGTCCGGAGCGCCGGGAGCCGGCTCCCCCGGCGCGGCGTCATCGACCCGTCCGTCTTCCGCTCCGGTCGCCGGCTCTTCCTGGTCTACAAGACCCAGGGCATCCCCTCCACGATCCGGCTCGTCCGGCTCACCGGCGGCGGGCTCCACGCCGTCCGCACGAGCCACGAGCTGATCCGAGTCGGTCACATCGTCGAGAACCCGGTCCTGCTGCGGCAGGGCCGGCGCTTCGTCCTGCTCACCTCCGAGGGGTCGTACGCCGACTGCGGCTACCGCACCACCTGGCGCGCGTCGACCCGGCTGCTGCCCTGGTCCGGCAGCCGCCCGCGCGTCCTGCTCGGTCGCGGCTCGGGCGTCTGCGGACCCGGCGGAGCCGACGTCGTCGTGCGCCATGCCGGGCCGGTCGTCTTCTTCCACGGCTGGGCCTGCGGGCGGTTCGCCGCGGTCTGCCCGCCGCGCGCCCTCGCCACCGCGCGGACCCAGAGCCGCCGGACGTTGTACGCCGCCCGCCTGGTCTGGCGCCAGGGCCGCCCGCACCTGCGCCCGCTCCCGGCGCGGCGCCGCGCCGCCGACGCCCCGACCCCGATGATCCAGGTGAAGGTCCACCGCCCGCACCGGGCGAAGCACGCCCGCCACCCGCGTCACGCGAGCCGCCGCTGACCCGGCCGCTGCTGAACCGGCCGCCGCTGACCCAGCCGCCGCCGGGCCCACCGCAGCGAGGATGGCGGCCGCGGGGGCCTGTCCCATGGAGCAGGCGTCGCGGTGGCGCGCGAGCACCCGAGCCGAGCGGCCCGGCCCGGCCCGAACAGAAATCTGTTCGGGCCGGCGGGGACGAGCGGGCCGGTCCGGTCAGCCGGTCGTCACACCGGACCTGCGGCGCGGGTCAGCCCAGCGACTCCCGCCCGTGCGGCTCGAGCCAGCCCGAGGTGTCCGGCCCCTTGGGGATGATGCCGGTCGGGTTGATGTCCTTGTGGACGACGTAGTAGTGCGCCTTGATCTGGTCGAAGTCGATGGTCTCGCCGATGCCCGGAGTCTGGTAGAGGTCGCGGGCATAGGCCCACAGGTTCGGGAACTCGATGAGCTTCTGCCGGTTGCACTTGAAGTGGCCGTGATAGACCGCGTCGAAGCGGGCAAGCGTGGTGAAGAGCCGGATGTCGGACTCGGTCAGCCGGTCGCCGACGAGGTAGCGCCGCGTCGCCAGCCGGTCCTCGAGCCAGTCGAGCGCGGCGAAGAGCCGGTCGTAGCCGCGCTCGTAGGCGCGCTGGGTGCCCGCGAAGCCACAGCGGTAGACGCCGTTGTTGACATCGCGGAAGACCCGGTCGTTGACCTCGTCCATCTCCGCACGCAGGTCGTCGGGCCACAGGTCGGGCGCGCCCTCACGGTGGAACTCCCGCCACTCGGTGCTCAGGTCGTGGGTGATCCAGGGGAAGTCGTTGGTGACGACCTTCCCGGACGACACCTCGACGATCGCGGGCACGGTGATGCCGCGCGGGTAGCCCGGGAAGCGCTTCTCGTAGGCGTCCTTGAGGAAGTGGATGCCGAGCACGGGGTCCTTGCCGTCGGGGTCGAGGTCGAACGTCCACGACCGCTCGTCGTGGGTCGGCCCCGGCGCGCCCCACGAGATCACGTCCTCCAGCCCGAGGAGGTTGCGCACGATGATCGCGCGGTTGGCCCACGGACATGCCTTCGCCGCGACCAGGCGGTAGCGGCCCGGTTCGACCGGCCACAGCGGCACGTCCTGGGGACCGTGCTCCGGCGTACGCGCGTCCTTCGTGATCCGGTCCGGGATGTAGTGCGTGTCCCGGTTGAACTCGCCACCGGGCTGGACGTACCCCCGGTGCTCCTCCGCGGTCTGGTCGGCCATGGGTCCATCCTGACAGGCACGCCCGACGAACCCGAGGATGCCGCCGTCAGGAGGCCAGTCCCCAGCGGTCGACGAGCCAGCCGTCGCCGTGCGGGCGGAGTACGACGACCACGGTCTCATCGGGCAGCGCCCGGCCCCGCTCGGTGTAGTGGGCGGTGAAGCTCACCTCGGTCTCGTCCTCCCGTTCGACGGTCCGCCCGAGGGCGAGGGTGCGCGTCAGGTCGCGGCTGCGGTCGGGGTCTGCGAACGTACGCCGCCCGCGGGCCCCGTCCACGATCGCGCCGCAGTCGCTCTCGGTGATCGTCGCCCGGTAGTCGGGATCGGCGAGCTCCTCGACCCGCGAGCAGGATCGTGCGTCCAGGAAGTCGCGGGCGACGTCGGCGGGCGCCGGCCCGCCGCGGTGGGAGAGCCACAGCACCACGACGACGACCGCCGCGACGATGAGCAGGAGGACGGCTGCCGCGGACATCCACCACCGGCGGCGACCGGCGTCCAACAGGTCCACGCATCACTCCTGAGGGGTCGAGGGCGACTGTGGGGTGAGTCCGCAGCTCCCGCCGCGCGATCCCCGTGGGGGCAAGCCTGCCAAGTCTCGCGCGTTTCGGCGCCATCCGAACGTGGCACCGTCGATGTTTGCCCCCTTCTCGGGGTCAGTGCGGGAACGACCCGGCAAGGGAGATCAGCCGACTGTTGGCCTCCTCCTCGCCGATCGAGACCCGGACGCCGTCGTCGCCGAGTGGGCGCACCATGATCCCGAGCTCGTCGGCCGCCGCAGCGAAGGCGGCGATCCGGTCGGGCGCTCCGGCGAGGTCGAACCACACGAAGTTGCCCTGCGCGTCCGGGATCTCCCAGCCGGCGGCCCGCACGCCCTCGACCACGCGGGTGCGCTCGGCGACGAGCGCGTCGACCCGCGCGAGGAGCTCGGCCTTGCGGTCGAGCGACTCGACCGCCGCCGCCTGCCCGACCAGGTTGACCCCGAAGGGCAGGGAGACGGCGCGCAGCGCGGCGGCGATGGGCGCCGGCGCAACGGCGTACCCCACCCGGAAGCCGGCCAGGCCGTAGGCCTTGGAGAAGGTCCGCAGCACGGCGACGTTGCGGTGCGCCCGGTAGGTCGCGATCCCGTCGACCGCGTCGGCCATCCGCACGAACTCGCAGTAGGCCTCGTCGAGGATCACCAGGACGTGCGGCGGAACCCTCGCGAGGAAGGCGTCCAGCTCCGTCTGCGTCAGCGCCGGTCCGGTCGGGTTGTTGGGCGTGCAGACCATGACGACCTTCGTCCGCTCGCCGATGGCGGCCACCATGGCGTCGAGATCGTGGCGTCCGCCCGCCGCCAGCGGCACCGGCACCGCCGTCGCTCCGGCGGCGAGCACCGCGATCGGGTAGGCCTCGAAGCTGCGCCAGGCGTGCACGATCTCGTCACCGGGCTCGCAGAACGCGGTGAGCAGCTGATAGATCAGCCCGGTCGAGCCGGTCGCCACCGCCAGGTCCGCGACCGGCACGTCGTAGGTCTCGGCGAGCTTCGCGTAGAGCGCGACGTTGCCCATGTCGGGGTAGCGGTTGGCGCCCTCCAGCGCCTTCGCGGCAACCTCCAGCACGCCCGGCAGCGGCGGGTAGGGGTTCTCGTTCGACGACAGCTTGTAGGTCGTCAGCCCCGGCCGCGCCACCGGCGGCCTGCCGGCGACGTACGGCGGCATCGCGGCGACACTGGCACGGGGCTGCGGGCTCTCGGGGGTCGCGGGGGTGGGGGTCACGGCGGTCAGACTATGACCTCGCCACCGGGCACGAGGGGGAGATCGCGGCCGAGCGTGACGTCCACCGGGTTGGTGAGGCAGCGGACGGAGCCGCCACCCTTGTGGAACTCGCTCACGCCGACGATCTCGACCGCGAAGCCCCAGGACTCCAGCCGAGCCCGCACCCGGTCCGGACAGCCCGGCACGACGACGGTGTGGCCGACGACCACCGCGTTGGCGCAGAAGGTCGTGAGCGCCTCCGCCTCCGTGATCACGAGCGGCTCCTCGACGAGGTCCAGCAGCGCCGCGGCCGAGCGGGCGTCGAACGCGTCGGGGCACACGATCGCGCGCCGCGCGTCCAGGGGACAGAAGGCGAGGTCGAGGTGATACATCGCCGGGTGCGTCGTGCGGACGCCGCGGACCCGGACGCCCAGCTCGGCGGCGAGCGCCTTCAGCGCGAGCTCGTCGGTGCGCGGCCCATAGCCGACGACGAGCGCGTCGGCGCAGGGGAAGGCGTCGCCGGCCTCGAACGCCGGGCCGACGCCGTCGCGTCCGAGGTACGACGTCCGCCAGCCGCGGGCGCGGAACCACCGCTCCGCGGTGCCGGTCTCGACGCGCCGCTCCGGGAAGCGCATGTGGGACATCACCACGTGGCGAGCGCCGCCGTCGTCCGCCCGCCCGGACCGGACGACGGCCGGCCGGACGACGGCGAGGCCGAGGTTCATCGCGTAGACCATGTCGGGCGCGTCGGGACGCTGGTCGAGGACGTCGACCCGCGCGCCGAGGCGTCGCAGGGTCGCGACCAGGGCACGCCACTGCGCCATCGCGAGGACGGGATCGGGCTGCACCGCGGGGTCCATGAACGGGTTGATGGCGTAGTCGATCCGGAAGTGCGTCGGCGCGACGGCGACATACTCCCGACCCCAGGCGAGCTCCATGACGACCCCTTCCTGTCACCCATCCACGTCCACCTATTGTCGGATTGTCTGACAATCAGGCGACAGGCGCCATCGTAGCCGCTCCCGCACACCAGAGGGAGGATGATGGACCCATGACGGCCGACAGCAGCCCGTTCGCCACGCTCAGCCTCGATGAGCCCGCCTCGACCGTGGAGAGGGTGGCCGAGGAGCTGCGCCGGGCCCTCTTCGAAGGCGAGCTGGAGTCCGGCACGCCGCTGCGCGAGCAGGGCCTGGCGGCCTCGCTCGGGGTCGCGAGGTCGACGGTCCGCGAGGCGCTGACGATCCTGGTCGCCGAGGGGCTCGCCATCCGGGCGCCCAACAAGGGCGTCACGGTCGTCTCGCCCGAGGCGGGCTCGGTCCGCGACGTCTGCGTCGCCCGGTGGGCGCTCGAGGGCGCCGGCGTACGCCACTGGCGGGAGGCGTCCGCGGAGGCCCGCGACGCCGTGCACCGCACGCTGCGCGCCTATATCGACGGGGTGCGCGCCGGCGCGTCCTACCAGGAGCTCAACGAGCGCCACCTCGCCTTCCACGTCTCGCTCGTCGGGCTCACCGGCTCCCCGCGGCTGGTCGCGATGGAGCAGCAGCTGGTGACCGAGCTCAAGCTCGCCCTCGCGCAGGTCGAGCGGATCCGGCGCAACGCTCACGACCAGGCCGAGTCCCACGCCGCGCTCGTCCAGCTCCTCGACGACGACGACGTCGCCGGCGCGGAGGCGTTCCTCGAGAAGCACCTCGCCGATGCCGCGGTCGAGATCTGCGAGGCCCTCGGGCTCTGAGGCTCTCGGGCTCTGGCGCCGGCGAGTGCCGGACTTGCGCGACCGTGTCACGATCAAGCCGTGAGGTTCCTGACCTGGCTGCTGACCAACGCGGTGGCGCTCGCCGTGGCGCTCTGGCTCGTGCCCGGGATCTGGCTGGGCGGCCCGACCTCGGGCTCGGAGGAGATCAAGCACAAGCTCTGGCGGCTCATCGTCGTCGCGCTGATCCTCGGGATCGTCAACTACCTGGTGAAGCCGGTGATGAAGGTCCTCTCGATCCCCTTCATCATCCTCACCCTCGGTCTGTTCCTGCTCGTCATCAACGCCGCCATGCTCGGCCTGACGGCCTGGATCCTCTCCGGGACCGACGTCGGCTTCCACGTCGACGGCTTCTGGGCGGCCGTGCTGGGCGGTCTCATCATCGCGGTCGTCGGGGCCGTCGTACGCCGGGCGCTGGAGGACGAGCGGTGAGGATCGCCGTCGTCTGCCTCGGCAACATCTGCCGCTCCCCCATGGCCGAGGTCGTGCTGCGCGAGCGCCTCGACGAGGCCGGCCTGACCGACGTCGAGCTGGTCTCGGCCGGCACGGGCGACTGGCACATCGGCGAGCGGATGGACCGGCGCGCGGCGGCGACGCTGCGCGGAGCCGGCTATGACCCCGACCGCCACCGCGCGAAGCAGTGGCCCGTGGGCGACCTGGCGTCCTACGACCTGGTGCTGGCCATGGACCAGCAGAACCTCGCCGACCTGCTCCGGCTCGCCGGCGACGACGAGGTGGACGCGGCGCGCGTGCGTCTCTTCCGCGACTTCGACCCCGACGGCGCGGGGCTGGACGTCCCGGACCCCTACTACGGCGGCAACGACGGCTTCACGAAGGTGCTCGAGATCGTCGAGCGGACGAGCGACGCCCTCGTCGGGCGGCTGGTGCGCGACCGCGCGGAGGTCGCCGAGCGGTGACCCGTCAGCCGGCGATCGCCCGCCGTGCCGAGCAGCTGCTCGGCACCGCCGTCGTGAGCACGGCCCCGGTCGCCGGCGGTGACGTCGCGACCGCCACCAAGCTGCGCCTCAACGACGGCTCGATGGCGCTGATGAAGACGATGCCGCGGCCTCCGGAGGGCTTCTTCGCGGCCGAGGCGCGCGGCCTGCGCTGGCTCGCCGAGCCCGGGACCGCCCTCGTGCCGGAGGTCCTCGCCGCCGAGCAGGACTGCCTCATCATCCGCTGGGTCGAGCCGGGCCGTCCCTCGACGGAGGCCGCCGAGGCGTTCGGCCGTGCCCTCGCCGGGCTCCACCGTGCCGGCGCCGATGGCTTCGGCGCGGAGCAGGACGGCTTCATCGGACGCCTCCCGATGCCGAACCGGAGCGCGCCGACGTGGGCGGAGTTCTACGCCGTACGACGCCTGCTGCCCTACCTCAAGCTCGCCCACGACCGCGGCGCGGTGGAGTACGACGAGGCCGCGGCGATCGAGTCGCTCATCGGACGCCTCACCGCGCTGCTGCCCGAGGAGCCGCCGGCGCGGCTCCACGGGGACCTGTGGAACGGGAACGTGCTGTGGGACCGCGAGGGCGGCGCCTGGCTCATCGATCCGGCGGCGTACGGCGGCCACCGCGAGGTCGACCTGGCGATGATGGCGCTCTTCGGGCTGCCCCACCTCGACCGCGTCATCGGCGCCTACCAGGACGTCAACCCGCTCGCGGCCGGCTGGGAGTCCCGCGTCGCGCTCCACCAGCTCTTCCCGCTGCTGGTCCACGCCGCCATGTTCGGCGGTGGCTACGGCGCCCGCGCGGCCGAGGCCGCGCGGCGCTACCTGTAAAGCCGCACCAGCGCCCCCGCGACCTTGACGCCGCCATGCGCGACCTCCTCCCCGATCGTTTAGCATTGCTAATGAGATGACCGAGACCAGAGATCCCGTGACCGGACCTGAGACCGCGGCCGCCGTCCTCCGCCGGATCGCGCCCTCTGCGCTCCTGCCGGCACTGGTCTATGAGATCGGCAACGGGGCGATCGCGCCGATCATCGCGCTCGTGGCGCTGGCGGAGGGCGCCTCGACCGCCGTGGCCGGCCTGATGCTCTCGATGCTCGGCATCGGGCGGATCCTCGGCGACGTCCCGGCCGCGCGGCTGGCCGATCGGCTCGGCGACCGCAGGGCGATGGTCTGCGCCAGCACCGTGACGGCCGCGGGGCTCGCCGTCTGCTGGGCGGTCCCGTCGATCGTCGCGCTCGCGCTCGCGCTGCTGGTCATCGGCGCCTGCAACGCGACGTTCTACCTCGCCCGGCAGACCTACATCTCCGACGTCGTCTCGATCGAGCTGCGCGCCCGGGCGCTCTCCACGCTGGCGGGGTCGCACCGCATCGGGCTCTTCATCGGCCCGTTCCTGGGCGCCGCGGCGATCGCGGTCTGGGGCACGCGCGCGGCGTTCGGCGTCGCCATCCTCAGCACGGTCGCGACCGGCGTACTCCTGCTGCTCGTGCCCGACCAGGAGCACGCCGGCGACCGTCCGCCGGCGCACCGCGGCGGCGGGAGTACGACGGCGATGTACCGCGCCCACCAGCAGCTGTTCTGGACGCTCGGACTCGCCGTGCTCGCCGTCGGCGCCGTGCGCGCCGCGCGGCAGACCGTCCTGCCGCTCTGGGCCGAGCACATCGGGCTCGACGCGGCCACCACGAGCCTCGTGTTCGGCGTCGCCAACGCCGTGGACATGTCGCTCTTCTATCCGTCCGGCCACGTGATGGACCGGCTCGGCCGGCTCGCGGTCGCGGTGCCGTCGATGACGCTGCTCGGGGTCGGGATGATGCTGCTCCCGCTCTCCCACGACGCCCTGCTCCTCGGCGTCATCGCGGTCGTGATGAGCATCGGCAACGGCATCGGCTCGGGCATCATGATGACCCTCGGCGCCGACGCGGCGCCCGCCCGCGGCCGCACCACCTTCCTCGCCATCTGGCGCCTCCTCAGCGACAGCGGCAACGCCCTGGGTCCCCTCGTCCCCGCCGCGGTCGCGGCCACCGCCACCCTCGCCGTCGGCGTCTCCGTCACCGGCCTGCTCGGCCTCGCGGCCGCCGCCGGCCTCGCCCGCTGGGTCCCGCGCCACTCCACCTACGCCACCCCCGCCATGGTCCGCGCCCACCACGCGACGATCAGGCGAGGCGGGTGACGACCTTCGCGACGGTGGCGGCGTAGCGGTTCGCGCCGGACGGGCCGGGGTGGATGTGGTCGGGCCCGAGGTCGCGGAGGTGGTGGCGGATCGCGTCCCGCCAGTCGACGAGGTGAGCGTGGCTGTCATGAGCGACGTAGGCCGCCAGGTCGCGGTTGACCTCGCCCGCCCAGGGCCGGTCGACGAAGACGTTGACGAACACCAGCTCGCGCGCCGCCCCGACGCTGCGGCGGATCTCGGCCAGCGTCCCGCGCGCCAGCGCACCGTTGGTGCCGACCCCGATGAGGACGATCGGGCGCAGCCGGTGAGCGCGGGCGAGCCCACGCAGCAGCGCAGGTACGACGGCGGCCTGGCGTCCCACCTTCGCGTGGATGTCGATCCCGGGGAACCGGTGGAGCAGCCCCGGCGCCGAGGCGAGCATCACGGAGTCGCCGACGGCGGTGATGCGGCGCCCGACGGGGACCGGCGTGGCATGCCGCCCGGCGTCCGGCCGCCCGTGCGCGGAGCCACGCGCCGACGCAGGCCGTGCCGCCTCGGCCTGCTGGGCGAGCGCGATGGCCTGCTCCCCCGCGCGGACCTGCGCCTGGGCCGCGGTGGTCGCCGGCGCGTGCAGTGCGGAGACGGCGGTGGCCGCAACACAGACGACGGCCACGAGACCGGCGGTGACCACGCCCATCCGGGCCGGACCGGGCCAGCGCAGCCGGCGCATCACCGCGGCGGCGTACCGCCGGAAGCCGTGCTCGTGGATCGGCCGCTCGAGCAGGAGGTACGACGCCGTGGCGGCCGCACCGGTGAACCCGAACGCGACCACGGCGCACTGCCCAGGATGGTCGAGCGCCCAGTCCGGCCAGCGGGCCCGGAGCAGCACGAGGACCGGCCAGTGCCACAGGTAGAGGCCGTAGGAGACCAGGCCGGTCCGCCGCAGTGGCGACCATGACAGGAGACGGGTGACCGGCCCGCGCCCGGTCACGACGGCCGCCAGCACCAGCGTCGTGCACGCCACGACGGCCGGCAGCCCGACGACGTAGGTGATCCGGTCGGCGCCGTCGAGCAGGACACCGGCGAGGACGAGGAGGACCAGCGCCGTCCCCGCGACGCGCTGGGCGAGCAGCCGGCGCGGCAGGCGCGCACCGGCGAAGGCGAGCAACGCGCCGGCGAGCAGCCCGAAGCAGTGCGTGTCCGAGCCGTAGTAGGCCCGGCCGGCATCGCCCACCATCCCGACGACGGCCATCGCCACGGTCGACGCGGCGGCCAGGCCGGCGACGACGATGCACGTCGTCCGGAGCGGGCGACGCCGGTGGCGTACGACGACGAGCAGCCCAGCCAGCAGGAGCGGCCACACCACATAGAACTGCTCTTCGACCGCCAGCGACCACAGGTGCTGCAGCAGCGGTGGCGAGCTCTCGGCGAAGTAGCCGTTGCCGGTCGCGACCAGGTGCCAGTTCGTCACGAAGGCCGCTGCCGCGACGAGCTGACCGCCGAACCCGACACCGGTGTCGCCACCGACCAGGAGCGCCCCGAGCCCGCAGGCCAGGACCACGGCGACCAGTGCCGGCAGCAGCCGCCGGATCCGCCGCAGCCAGAACCGCCCCGGCGCCACCGTCCCCGCCGCATGCTCGCGGACCAGTCCGCCGGTGATGAGGTAGCCGCTGAGCACGAAGAAGACGTCGACCCCGACGAAGCCGCCCGGCACGGCCCGCGGGAAGGCGTGGAAGAGCATCACGCCCAGCACCGCGATCCCACGGAGGCCGTCCAGTGCCGCCAGCCGCGAGGGGCGGGACGGACGAGGCCGACGGGCTGGGCGCGCCGAGGGCAGGCGTACGCCGTCCGGCCGGGTCATCGTCGCGGTCATGCTGTCCTTGCTGGTCTCGCGGCCTTGCTGGTCTCGCGGGCGGGGAGAGGCTAGGCCATCCGCCGTTCCAGGGCATCACGGACACGCGGCCGGGCCGCGGCGGCGCGCCGCTACGGTGCTGGTGAGCAGCCGAAACGCAGCAGCCACCCGCCGTCGTACCCCTGGAGCACGCATGCCCGCCGACAACGCGACCGCCCGCACGAGCACAGCCCCGGCGACCCCGAAGGCCGAGCGGCCGTCGCTGGCGGCGTACGCGCACGTCTCGTCCTTCACGACCCGCTGGATGGACAACGACGTCTACGGCCACGTCAACAACGTGACCTACTACAGCTACTTCGACTCGGTGGCGAACGCCTACCTCATCGAAGCGGGCGGCCTCGACATCCACACATCGCCGGTGATCGGGCTGGTGGTGGAGTCCGGGTGCCGCTACCACGCCCCGGTCGCCTATCCGGCGCGGCTGCGCGCCGGGCTGCGGGTCGACCGGCTCGGCAACCGGGCGGTCACCTACGGCCTCGCCATCTTCACCGAGGACGACGACCTCGCCGTCGCGGACGGCCACGTCGTGCACGTCTTCGTCGACCGGGAGACGCGGAGGCCGACCGCCATCCCCGACCCGATCCGGGACGCCCTGGCGCGGCTCGTCCGCGCCTGAAACGTCGGCGAAATGCCACGGATCCCGGCCCTGTCAGGACCGGGATCCAGTTGGCGGTGGCGGTGGGATTTGAACCCACGGTAGGTTTCCCTACACAGCATTTCGAGTGCTGCACCATCGGCCGCTCGGACACGCCACCGCCGGGAAGGCTACCGGAGAGCCCGCGGCGGGACGAAATCGCCCGTCGCCCCCTGTGACACCCGCGGTGCGCTCCAGCGCACGCCGCGTGTCACATCGCTCGGTGGTCGCGGAAGAAGTCGGTGAGCAGCGCGGTCTGCTCCTCGGCGTACACCCCGCTGACGACCTCGGGACGGTGGTTGAGCCGCCGGTCGCGCACGACGTCCCAGAGCGAGCCGACGGCGCCGGCCTTGTCGTCGAAGGCGCCGAAGACGACCCGCTCGACGCGAGCCAGGACGCTGGCGCCGGCGCACATCGTGCACGGCTCGAGGGTGACGACCAGGGTGCAGCCGTCGAGCCGCCACTCGCCGCGGGCGCGGGCGGCCTGCCGCAGCGCCACCACCTCGGCATGACCGGTCGGGTCGGCCTCGGCCTCGCGGACGTTGCGGCCGCGGCCGAGGACGTCGCCGGAGGGCGAGAGGACGACCGCGCCGATGGGTACGTCGCCGGTCGCCAACGCAGCGCGCGCCTCCTCGAGAGCCACGCGCATCGCAGGGCCCCAGCGCTCCTGGAGCGTCACGCCGAGGTCAGGCCGACGGCGTCGTCGAAGAGCTCGCCGAAGCCGACCTTGCGGGCCACCTCGGAGAGCATCTCGTCGGGGTAGAGGTCGAGGTCGTCGAGCAGGATGCCCATGTCCATCGCGCTCATCCCGGCGTCGGCGAGGATGCCGAGGTCACCCGCGGGCTCCGCCTCGTCCTCGTCCTCGGGCAGCGGCAGACCGAGGTGCTCCACCGCGGAGGCCGCGAGCTCCCACTCGTCGGCCGCGGTCACGTCGGAGAGCAGCACCCGCGTCGTCGCGCCGACCACCCGCACGATGACGAAGAAGTCCTCGTCGACCGCGACCAGGCCCACCGCACCGTTGTCACCGGGGAAGCGGCGCAGGGCGTGCGCCAGCGTCTCGACGTCGGTCAGCAGGTCGTGGGCGATCTCCTGGACCGTCCAGACCCCCTCCTCGCGGTAGGCCGCGAGAGCGAAGTCGACTCCCTCGATCTGGTCGGACTGCTCGGACACATCACCCAGAGTGACAGAGGACCCGGCCAGCGCCAACCCCCTTTCGGCCCCTGACGTCTGCCCGTCATCGACCGTCACACGCCGTTCACCACCCAGGCCCGACCGCCGCTCACCACAGGCCGGGGCGCGACGATCGCCGACGCGGCACGTGGGACGCCCACCGCATAGGGTGCGACCATGCAGACGCTCGTCGTGGACCACCCGCTGGTCACCCACAAGCTCACCGTGCTGCGCGACCGCGAGACCGGGTCGCCGACGTTCCGCAAGCTCGCCGACGAGCTCGTGACGCTCCTCGCCTACGAGGCCACCCGCGACATCCGGGTCGAGCCGGTCGACATCCACACGCCGGTCGCTGCCACGACCGGCGTACGCCTGGCGTCTCCGCTCCCCCTCGTCGTCCCGATCCTGCGCGCCGGGCTCGGCATGCTCGACGGGATGATGCGGCTCCTGCCCACCGCCGAGGTCGGCTTCCTCGGCATGGTGCGCAACGAGGAGACGCTGGAGGCGACGACGTACGCCGAACGCCTCCCGGCGGACCTCTCCGGCCGGCAGTGCTACGTCCTCGACCCGATGCTCGCGACGGGCGGCACCCTGGCCGCGGCCATCGACTTCCTCGTGCAGCGGGGCGCCGACCACATCACCGCGGTCTGCCTGCTGGCCGCCCCCGAGGGCGTCGCCGCGCTCGAGACCGCGCTCGCCCACATCGACGTCCCGGTCACCATCGTCACCGCCGCCGTCGACGAGCAGCTCAACGAGAAGGGCTACATCGTCCCGGGCCTCGGCGACGCCGGCGACCGGTTGTACGGCGTCGCCGGCTGACCGGCGTCGACCGCTGACCGGGCAACACCGCCTCACCCGCCGAGCAGGAACTCCTCGCGCACCTCATAGCGCGGCCGACCGCGCGGCCCCTCACCGAGGTGCGACTCGACGAGGGTGATCCGGTCGACCGTCCAGGCCGGCCCACGGTAGGCGTCGAGCAGCCGCACCCAGTTCGTCATCTCCTGCGGCCGGTTGACCCGGGCGAGCGTGACATGCGGGCGGAATCGGCCGCCGTCGACCTCGATCCCGGCCTTCGTCGTGGCCGCGCGGACGCCGGTCGCGAGCCGGTCGATCTCCACCCGGCCCTCCTCCGCCAGCGCGAGCCCCGCCCAGAGCACGCGGCCGCGCGCGACGTCGGGGAACGCGCCCCCTCCGGTGATCACCGCCTCGAAGGGCGTACGACGCCGGGCGGCTCGCTCCAGGCGCTCGACCCAGTCGTCGTAGGACCGGTCGGGCACGGCCGCCGCGAAGGCGAGGGTCACGTGGAGCTGCTCCGCGGGGGCCCACCGGAACGCCGCCGCCTCGCGGCGTACGTCCAAGAACGCGTCGAGATCCTCGACCACCGCCGCCGGCGGCTCAACCGCCACGAAGGCCCGCATCAGACCTGGGTGCCGATCAGCGTCCCGATCAGGTAGGTGACCCCCATGGCGAGGAGGCCGCCGGCGACGTTGCGGAGGAGCGCCCGGCCGGGCTTCGCGTAGCCGAGGCGCGCACTGGTCCAGCCGGTGAGCGCGAGGGCGAGCGCGACGGCGACGACAGTGCCCCAGATCCGGGCCGTCCCCGGGATCAGCAGGATGGTGAGCAGCGGCAGGACCGCCCCGATCGTGAACGACAGCATCGAGGCGAACGCGGCCGACCACGGGTTGGTGATGTCGTCGGGGTCGATGCCGAGCTCGAGCACGGCGTGCGCGCGCAGCGGGTTGCGGGCGGTGAGCTGCTGCGCGACCTCGCTCGCGACCTCGGGCGTGAGGCCCTTGGACTCGAGCAGGCCTTCGAGCTCCTCCAGTTCCTCCTCGGGCATCTCGGCCAGCTCCCGGCGCTCCTTGTCGAGCAGCGCCAGCTCGGCGTCGCGCTGGGTCGAGACGGAGACGTACTCCCCCGCCGCCATGCTGATCGCGCCCGCGACGAGACCGGCGACGCCGGCGATGAGGATGTTGCTGCGGTCGGCCGTCGCGCCCGCGACGCCCATCACGATGCCGGCGGTCGACACGACGCCGTCGTTGGCCCCCAGCACCCCGGCGCGCAGCCAGTTCAGCCGGTTGTTGAGGCCCTCCTGGGGTTGCTCCTGTGCGACGTGGGCAGCCGTGCTGTCCGCAGCTTCGGTTGTCACGGTCCTATCGTCCCGCCGTACGCCGCACGCCCGCAACGAAGGGCAGGCTACCTACGCCGCCGGGCGCCCACCGGCGAGGATGGGCGCCCGGCATTGGACGATCTGGGGCGATCGCGCTCAGTCGCCTACAGCCCCAGATCGCGGCCGATGAGCTCCTTCATGATCTCATTGGAGCCGGCCCAGATCTTGGTGACGCGGGCGTCGCGCCAGGCGCGGGCGACGCGGTACTCGTTCATGAAGCCGTAGCCGCCGTGGAGCTGGACGCAGTGGTCGAGCACCTCCGACTGGGCCTGCGAGGACCACCACTTCGCCTTGGAGGCCTCGACCGGGCTCAGCTCGCCCTTGCTGTGGGCGAGCACGCAGCGGTCGATGTAGGTCTCGGCGACCTCGATCTGGGTGAACAGCTCCGCGAGCAGGAACTTGTTGTGCTGGAACTGCCCGATCGACTGACCGAACGCCTTGCGGTCCTTGGCGTACTGCAGCGTCTCCACGAGGATCTGCTTGGCGTGCGCGACGTTGGCGACCGCGCAGGAGACCCGCTCCTGGGGCAGCTTCTGCATCATGTGGATGAAGCCGTTGTCGAGCTCGCCGACGATCTCGGCGTCGGTCACCCGGACGTTCTCGAAGAAGAGCTCGGCGGTGTCGGACTCCTCCATCCCGACCTTGTCGAGCTTGCGGCCCCGGCTGAAGCCCTCCTTGGTCGCCTCGACGGCGAACAGCGTGATCCCGCGGGCCTTCTTCTCCGGGGAGGTGCGCGCGGCGACGATCACCAGGTCGGCGGAGTAGCCGTTGGTGATGAACGTCTTCGACCCGTTGATCACCCATTCGTCACCGTCCCGGACGGCGGACGTCTTCAGCGCGGCGAGGTCCGAGCCGCCGGAAGGCTCGGTCATGCCGATCGCGAGCAGGATCTCACCCGCCGCGACGCCGGGGAGCCAGCGCTTCTTCTGCTCCTCCGTGCCGAGCTCGACGAGGTAGGGCGCCGTGATGTCGCTGTGGATGCCGACGCAGGTGGGCAGCGCGGCGTTGACTCCTGCGAGCTCCTCGGCGAGGACGGCATTGAAGCGGAAGTCGTCCGCCCCGGCGCCGCCGTACTCCTCCGGGATGCCGAGGCCGAGGAAGCCGTTGGCGCCGGCCTCGAGCCAGAACTCACGCGGGAGTGCCTTGTCGGCGACGTACTTCTCCGCGTTGGGGATGACGGACCGCTCCAGCCACTGCCGCACGGAGGCGCGGAAGTCCTCGTGGTCCTCGTCGTAGATCTCGCGCTTCATGCCCCCAGTGTACGACGTAAGTTACTGGTCCGTAACCGTGGTCACCGGCTGGGCCGCCGGCTCCTTCAGCGGGTCGGTGACCGGGGCGGCCGGGAGCGTCTCCGCAGGCGCTGTGACGCGGCGCGGCATGAGCGCGCCGGCGAGCAGCAGCGCCACGGAGATCGCGGCACCGACGACGAAGACGGTGTGGAGCGCCGGCTCGAGGACGTCCGGGTCGAGCTGCTCCAGCGCGGGCACCTTCCCGCCGAGCCGGCCGGCGACCACGCCGTTGGCCACGGCGCCGAAGATCGCGACCCCGACGGCCGACCCGACCGAGCGGGCGAACATGTTGGCGCCGGTCGCGACGCCCCGGCTCTGCCAGGCGACGCTCGACTGCGCCGCGACGACACCGGGGCTCACCACGAAACCGAAGCCGAGACCGATGACGAAGCAGGGCGCCGCGAGATGGAGGAAGGAGCTGTCGCCGTCGACGGTGAGCAGCAGCAGGCTGCCGACGACCGCGAGGGCCGCGCCGAGGAGGACGGTGACCCGGAAGCCGAGGGTGAGATAGATCCGCCCGGACAGCGAGGCGGCGATCGGCCAGCCGAGGGTCATCGCGGCGAGCGCGAGCCCCGCGACGACAGCACCGTGGCCGAGCACCTGCTCGCCGAAGAGCGGAACGTACGACGACAGGCCGAGCATCACGCAGCCCACGACGAGGCTGCCCAGGTTGCCGGCGTTGAGCGTCCGGCGGCGGAAGACCCAGAGCGGGAGCACCGGGTCGGTGGCGCGGGTCTCGGCGTACACGAAGCCCACGAGCGCGGCCGCGGCGACCACGAAGAGCGCGATCGAGGTGCCGGAGTCCCAGGCCCAGCGTTGGCCGCCCTCGAGCAGCGCGAGCAGCAGGAGCAGCCCGCCGGCGGTGAGGAGCGTGGCGCCCGGCCAGTCGACGGTCGTACGACGCCGGGTGACCTGCTCCGTGAAGCGACGCTGCAGCATCCAGAACGCCGCGATGCCGACCGGGAGGTTGACGAAGAAGATCGCCCGCCAGGAGAGGTAGTCCGCGAACGCGCCGCCGAGCGTCGGGCCCACGAGCGACGAGATCGCCCAGACCGAGGCGATGTAGCCCTGGACCTTGGCCCGCTCCTGCATCGAGTAGATGTCACCGACGATCGTCATCGCCATCGGCTGGACCGCGCCGGCGCCGAGCCCCTGCAGGGCACGGAAGATGATGAGCGCGGTCATGCCCCAGGCGAAGCCGCAGAGCACCGAGCCGAGCACGAAGAGCGTGATGCCGAGCAGCATCACCGGCTTGCGGCCGAGCAGGTCGGAGACCTTGCCGTAGATCGGCACGGTCACCGCCTGCGCGAGCAGGTAGACCGAGAAGAGCCACGGGAACTGTGTGAACCCGCCCAGGTCGTCGACGACACTCGGGACCGCGGTCGCGAGGATCGTCGAGTCGATCGCCACGAGGCCGGTCGCCAGCATCGTGGCGAGCAGGATCGGGCCGCGCTCGCTGCGCAGGCCGACGGAGGAACGGGTGGTCGGCGGGCTCACGGGACTGGACACGTTGCTTAGCAAGGCTCAAGAACCCGAGAACATTCCCGCCGCGCCCGGCTAGCTGACCCGGACCTTCACCGTCTTGTCGCTCCGGCCGGAGAGCAGGTCGGGCGAGCCGCCGTCGTACTGCACCCGGACGACGTGCACGCGGCGGGCCGTGGAGGCGGGCGGGTCCCAGGAGACGGTGGCCCGACCCTGGGTGTCCACCGCCACCGCCGCGCCGCGCGGGACGCCGTCAACGACGAGCCGGACGTGGCCGCGGTGGGCCTTCACACCCGTGACCGGCGCGCCGACCCGGACGGCGAGGCGGATCGCCTTGGCCCCGCGGGCCGGCACGGTGCGCGCGGCGGGCCGCATGATCGGGAAGCGCGGCTCGTACTGCGCACGCGGCCCGGGAGGCGTCGCCGCCGCGGGGCTGCACTCCGCCTCGCCGACGCAGAGGTGGAGGTCGGCGTACACGCTCTTGAGGCGGGCCAGGACCCCGGCGTACCGCGGGTTGTGCAGGAGGTTCTCCTCCTGCCAGCGCGAGCGGTTGGTGTCGTAGAGCTCCTGGCCGCCGTGCCAATAGCGGATGTAGGTGTAGCGGCCCCAGAGCACGCCCTGCCACCCCCACGCGTGCTCGTAGATGTGACGCTGGACCTCGCCCTCGATCGGGATCGGGCGGGCACCGGTCTTCGCGACACGGCCGACAACGGACTGGCCGTCCGTGACACGCCCGGGCGTCGCACCGGCGAGGTCGACGATCGTCGAGGCCAGGTCGACGGTGGTGACCGGGTGGGCGCTGCGGCGGTGGCCGAACCCGGGACCCTTGATGATCAGCGGGACGTCGAGCGACTCCTTGTAGCCGAGCAGTTTGTTGGAGTAGCGGTGCTCGCCGTTCATGAACCCGTTGTCCGAGGTGAAGATCAGCTCGGTGTTCGCCAGCTCGCCGGTCTCCCGCAGCTTCTTGACGATCGCCGCGACGTGGTCGTCGACCGAGCGCAGTGCCCGGATCCGCCCCAGGAACATCGCCTGGTTGTAGGCCGGACCGGCGTGCTTCCCGCTGAGCCGCGCCTCGACCGGGACGTCGGAGACGTTCGGGTCCTGATAGGCGGCAGAGCGGGTCGCCGGGTTGACCGCGTGCGCGTAGAGGTGGGCGTACTTCGGCTCCGGCAGCGCCGGCCCCGCCTTGGTGTCGCTGATCCCGCCCATGTGCGGCGCGAGCTCGGAGTCGAAGAGGAAGAAGGGCTGGTCGGACCCGGAGAACTCGCCGATCCAGCGCTTCATGATCGTCGTCATGGCCCGCGTGATGTAGCCGCGACCCTGGGCGTCACGCCCGATGTTGGCCTGGCTGAGGTTGTTGTGACCGTCGTTGGAGAAGCGGTACTTCGTGTAGCGGTAGACGTTGGCCGTCGTCGCGTCGAAGTGCGTCCACCCCGCGGGGACGCCGTCGCGCGGCAGCGACCAGGTGTTGAGGTACTTCCCGAGGTACGCCGTCTTGTAGCCGGCGTTCTGCAGCCAGACGCCGAGCGTGTTGTCGCGATCCTTCAGCGCATGGAACCCACCCCACTGCCCGCCGTTGCTGTGCACGCCGTTGTTGTGGGTGTATTCCGCGGTCAGCAGCTCGGCACGCGCCGGGCAGCACAGCGGGTTGGGCGAGACGGCCCGGGTGAACGTCGTCCCGGAACCGCCGAGGAGGCGCCGCGTCTGCGGCATCCAGCGGATGTCGTCGGCACGCATGTCGTCAGTGAGGATCAGCACGATGTTGGGCCGCGCGTGGCTCCCGGTGGAGGCCTGGGTGGCCACCTGGGCCACGGCCCGGGCCGGCGCGTCCGGGACGACGACCACGGCGAGGGCCGCGACGAGGGCCGCCACGACCAGGGCGAGCAGGTTGACGGCGTACGGCGGCAGCGGGCGCAGGTGGCTGGTGCGCGGGCGGGGAAGCAACACGGATCCTCCGAGATGAGTCAGCGGCGCCGGGCGACTCGGGACAGGATCCGGCGTTCGAGAGTGGATCTTGACCTATCACACCGCCCGCCGGAGCCGAAACGCCGCCACCGTGACCGATCGGTGACCTATCTCTCGCTCCCGGCGTTCCGAGAACGTCGGCGGGGTACTGCGCGATGTGACCGAGCGTGCTTTGATCGATCCAACGATCCGCCAGACCGACCCGTCCGAGGGGGAACCGATGGAGATCTGGCCCGGCACGCCGTACCCGCTCGGCTCGACGTTCGACGGCAACGGCACCAACTTCGCGCTCTTCAGCGAGATCGCCGAGAGGGTGGAGCTCTGTCTCTTCGACCCCGACCCGGGCGGCGGCCTCACCGAGCGGCGCATCGAGCTCACCGAGGCCGACGCCTACGTGTGGCACTGCTACCTGCCCGCCGTCCAGCCCGGCCAGCGCTACGGCTACCGCGTGCACGGCCCCTGGGATCCCGAGAAGGGCTTCCGCTGCAACCCGGCCAAGCTGTTGCTCGACCCCTACGCGAAGGCCACCTCGGGTGACATCGACTGGGACCAGAGCCTCTTCGGCTATCAGTTCGGCTCGCCCGACGTTCGCAACGACGACGACTCGGCGGCGCACATGACGCACGGCGTCGTGGTCAACCCGTTCTTCAACTGGGAGGGCGACCGGCAGCCGCGCTACCCCTACAGCGACACCGTCATCTACGAGGCGCACGTCAAGGGGCTCACCCAGCTCCACCCCGACATCCCCGAGGAGCTCCGCGGGACCTACGCCGGCCTCGCGCACCCCGCCGTCATCGAGCACCTCACCAAGCTGGGCGTCACGACGATCGAGCTCATGCCCGTGCACCAGTTCGTGCAGGACAACAGTCTGCTCGAGAAGGGGTTGCGCAACTACTGGGGCTACAACACCCTCGGCTTCTTCGCCCCGCACGCGGCCTACGCCAGCCAGACCGGCCCGGGGCAGCACGTGCAGGAGTTCAAGCAGATGGTGAAGACCCTGCACGCGGCCGGGATCGAGGTGATCCTCGACGTGGTCTACAACCACACCGCCGAGGGCAACCACCTGGGGCCGACGCTCTCGTTCAAGGGCATCGACAACCCGGCGTACTACCGGCTCGTCGAGGACGACCAGCAGTACTACATGGACTACACCGGCACCGGGAACAGCCTCAACGTGCGCCAGCCCCACAGCTTGCAGCTGATCATGGACTCGCTGCGCTACTGGGTGAGCGAGATGCACGTGGACGGCTTCCGCTTCGACCTCGCCGCGACCCTCGCCCGGGAGTTCTACGACGTCGACCGGCTCTCGAGCTTCTTCGAGCTCGTGCAGCAGGACCCCGTGGTCTCGCAGGTCAAGCTGATCGCGGAGCCGTGGGACGTCGGGCCGGGCGGCTACCAGGTCGGCGGCTTCCCGCCGCTGTGGACGGAGTGGAACGGCAAGTTCCGCGACACCGTGCGCGACTTCTGGCGCGGCGAGCCGAACCTGGGCGAGTTCGCCTCGCGGCTGGCCGGGTCGAGCGACCTCTATGAGCACTCCGGGCGGCGCCCGTTCGCCTCGATCAACTTCGTCACCGCCCACGACGGGTTCACGCTCTGCGACCTGGTGTCCTACAACGACAAGCACAACGAGGCCAACGGCGAGGACAACAACGACGGCGAGTCGTTCAACCGCGGCGACAACCACGGCGCCGAGGGGCCGACCGACGACCCCGAGATCCTGGCCGCGCGGGCCAAGGCGCAGCGCAACTTCCTCGCGACGCTCATCCTCAGCCAGGGCGTGCCCATGATCCTGCACGGCGACGAGCTCGGCCGCACCCAGCAGGGCAACAACAACGTCTATGCCCAGGACAACGAGCTCTCCTGGGTCCACTGGGACCAGGCCGACAAGCCGCTCGTCGAGTTCACCGCCGCGCTGATCCGGCTGCGGCGGGCCCATCCCACCTTCCGGCGCAAGCGCTTCTTCACCGGCACCACGGTGCGCACTCCCGTGCCCGGCGGCGAGGGCGACCGGCTCAACGACATCGTCTGGCTCGATCCCACCGGGACGCCGATGGAGGAGGGCGACTGGACCGATGACGAGAGCACCCAGACAGTCGGGATGTACCTCAACGGCCTCGGCATCGCCGGCACCGACGCCCGCGGTCAGAAGATCGTCGACGACCACTTCCTGCTCTACTTCAACGCCGACGGCGAGTGCGACGTGACGCTGCCACCCGACGAGTACGCCGCCGCCTGGGACGTCGTGATCGACACCGGCGCCTCGGTGGAGGGCCGGGAGCCGCTCGCGGCCGGATCCTCCTGTCGGCTGGCGGCCAGCGCGGTCGTCGTACTCCGGGAGCACCACGAGCCCGAGGGCGAGCCGGACCACTCGGTGGCGGCGTCCGTGGCCGCCCTCTCGACGACCACCTGACCGAGACGGAGCGCCGATGCGGATCCCCACGAGCACCTACCGCCTGCAGATCACGGCCGACTTCGACCTCGCCGAGGCGAGCCGGCGGCTGGCCTACCTGCACCGGCTCGGCGTCGACTGGGTCTACCTCTCGCCGCTGTTGGCCGCGGAGGAGGGCAGCGAGCACGGGTACGACGTCGTGGCGCACGACCACGTCGACGACGCCCGCGGCGGGGCGGAGGGGCTGGCCCGGCTGTCGTCCGAGGCACGCCGGCTCGGGATGGGCGTCCTCGTCGACATCGTCCCCAACCATGTCGGGGTCGCGACGCCGCGCCAGGACCCGTGGTGGTGGGACGTCCTCAAGAACGGCCGCTCGTCCGAGCACGCCGCCGCCTTCGACGTCGACTGGAACGCCGGTCACGACCGGCTGCAGATCCCCGTCGTCGGCGACGACGACCAGCTCGTCGAGGGCGGCGCGATCGCCCACCTCGAGGTCGTCGCGGACCCTGACGACCCCGACGGCCAGCCGGTGCTCACCTACCACGACCACGTCTATCCGATCGCGCCCGGCACGGCCGACGACCTCGGCGCGCCGCTGCCGGACTCCGGTCCGGGTGAGGGGCCGGTGGTCGACGCAGAAGTCGTCCACGGCCGCCAGCACTACGAGCTGGTGGGCTGGCGCCACGCCGACGACGCGCTGAACTACCGGCGCTTCTTCGCCGTCAACACGCTCGCCGCGGTGCGGGTGGAGGAGCCGGAGGTCTTCGCCGAGACCCATGCCGAGATCGGCCGGTGGTTCCGCGAGGGGCTCGTCGACGGCCTGCGGGTCGACCACCCCGACGGGCTCCGCGACCCGCAGCGCTATCTCGACGACCTCGCCGAGCTGACCGGCGGCGCCTATGTGCTCGTGGAGAAGATCCTCGAGCACGGCGAGGACCTGCCGCGCTCATGGCGGACCGCCGGCACGACCGGGTACGACGTGCTCGGCGCGATCGACCGCGTGCTGACCGACCCCGCGGCGGAGCAGCCGCTCGACGAGCTCGAGACCACGCTGCGCGGCGCGCCGGTCGACTGGGGCGGGATGGTCCACGACCGCAAGCGCGAGGTCGCCGACACGATCCTGCGATCCGAGGTCAAGCGCATCGTGCGCGACCTGAGGCGGCACCTGCCCGTCGTACCCGCCTATCGGGCAGAGGACGCCGTGGCCGAGCTGCTGGCCTGCTTCCCGGTCTACCGGAGCTACCTGCCGGAGGGGCGCGAGCACCTCGACGCCGCGTTCGCCGCGGCGCGGGCCCGGCGACCGGAGCTCGGGCCGGTCTTCGACGCGCTCGAGCCGTGGCTCTTCGACCCCGACCTTGCGGCGGCGAAGCGCTTCCAGCAGACCAGCGGGATGGTGATGGCGAAGGGCGTGGAGGACTGTGCGTTCTACCGCTGGTCGCGGCTCACCTCCCTCAACGAGGTCGGCGGCGACCCGGCGGTCTTCGCGGTCTCGGTCGCAGAGTTCCACGCGGCGATGGCGCGGCGGGAGGCGGAGTGGCCGCACGCCATGACGACCACCTCCACCCACGACACGAAGCGCGGCGAAGACGTCCGCGCCCGGATCGGGGTCCTCGCCGAGATCCCCGAGGTCTGGGCGGGCCACCTCGTCGAGCTGCTGACGATCAACCCGGTGCCCGACCGCGGCTTCGGCGGGCTGCTGGTCCAGGCGGCGCTGGGCGCCTGGCCGCTCCCCCGCGAACGCCTGCACGCGTACGCCGAGAAGGCGATGCGCGAGGCCGGCGACCACACCACGTGGACGGATGTCGATGCGGACTACGAGGCGGCGGTGCACCGCTTCGTCGACGCTCTCTACGACGAGGAGCCGGTGCGGGCCGTCTTCGCGGAGCTGCTCGCGCACGTCGTGGCGCCCGGCTGGTCCAACGCGCTGGCGGCCAAGCTGCTCGCGCTGACGATGCCGGGCGTTCCCGACGTCTATCAGGGCAGCGAGCTGTGGGAGCAGAGCCTCGTCGACCCCGACAACCGCCGGCCGATCGACCTCGACCGGCGGGAGGAGCTGCTGGCCGCGCTGGTCGATGGCGCGGGCGCGCCGCTCACCGCCTCGGCCGACGACCCGGGCGTGGCCAAGCTGCTGCTCACCCACCGGGCGCTCACCCTGCGGCGCGAGCGGCCGGAGCTCTTCTCGTCCTATACACCCGTGCGTGCGGTCGGGCCTGCCGCGGACCACGTCGTCGCCTACGACCGCGGCGGCGCCATCGCCGTCGCCACCCGGCTGCCGGTGGGTCTCGTCGGCGCGGGCGGCTGGCGGGACACCCGGCTCGACCTGCCGTCCGGGCGGTGGCGCGACGAGCTGACCGGCGCCGAGACGACCACCGGCCAGCTCGGATGCCTCCTCGCGACCTATCCCGTCGCGCTGCTCGTGCGGGTGCAGAAATGACGGCGGCACGCAGGCAGCACGGGCCCTACGACGTGTGGGCCCCCCGGGCCGAGCGGCTGCGACTGTCGGTGGGCGATGACATCGTCGAGATGAGCAAGGGTCCGGACGACTGGTGGTCTCCGGAGGGTCCCGTCCCCGATCCCGCCCTGGAGGTGGACTACGGCTACCTGATCGATGCCTCGGACGCGCCCCGACCCGATCCCCGGTCGCGGCGCCAGCCGGCGGGCGTCCACCAGCGCTCGCGAACCTACGACCCGGGTTCCTTCGCCTGGTCCGACCAGGACTGGACCGGGCGCCAGCTCGCCGGGTCGGTGATCTACGAGCTCCACGTCGGCACGTTCACGCCCGACGGCACGCTCGACGCCGCGATCGAGCGGCTCGACCACCTCCGCCGGATCGGCGTCGACCTGGTCGAGCTGATGCCGGTCAACGCCGTCAACGGGACCCACAACTGGGGCTACGACGGCGTGCTGTGGCACGCCGTCCACGAGGAGTACGGCGGCCCGGCCGCCTACCAGCGGTTCGTCGACGCCTGCCACGTCGCCGGCCTCGGCGTGATCCAGGACGTGGTCTACAACCACCTCGGCCCGTCCGGGAACTACCTGCCGCTCTTCGGGCCCTACCTCAAGGAGGGCACCAACACGTGGGGCGAGTTGGTCAACCTCGACGGCCCAGGGTCCGACGAGGTCCGGCGCTACATCCTCGACAACGTCCGGATGTGGCTCGACGACTACCACGTGGACGGCCTGCGGCTCGACGCCGTGCACGCGCTCGCCGACTCCTCCGACATCCACCTGCTGGAGGAGATGGCGATCGAGGTCGCCGCGCTCTGCGCCCACCAGCGGCGGCCGCTGACGCTGATCGCCGAGTCCGACCTCAACGACCCGGTGATGGTGACGCCGCGCGAGGCGCGCGGCTACGGGCTCGACGCCCAGTGGAGCGACGACTTCCACCATGCCCTCCATGTCGCGCTCACCGGCGAGACGCAGGGCTACTACGCCGACTTCGCACCTCTCTTTGCGCTGGCGAAGGTGTGTGAGCGCGGGTTCTTCCACGACGGGACGTACTCGTCCTTCCGCGGCCGCGACCACGGCGTCCCGGTCGACACCGAGGCCATGCCGACCTGGCGGCTCGTGGTGTGCAGCCAGAACCACGACCAGGTCGGCAACCGCGCCACCGGCGACCGGCTCTCGGATCCCTCGCCGGGCCACCTCGACGACGACCGGCTCGCCTGCGCCGCGCTGCTCACCCTCGCCGGCCCGTTCACGCCGATGCTCTTCCAGGGCGAGGAGTGGGCGGCGAGCACACCCTTCCAGTTCTTCACCTCCCACCCCGAGCCGGACCTGGGTCGGGCCACCGCCGAGGGGCGGATCGCGGAGTTCGCCGAGCACGGCTGGGACCCCGACACCGTGCCCGACCCGCAGGCCCCGGAGACCTTCGCCCGCTCGAAGCTCGACTGGTCGGAGGCGACCCGCGGACGCGGGGCACGGCTGCTCGCGGTCTACGAGCGCCTCGCCGCACTGCGGCGGACGCTCCCCGCGCTCAGCGACCCGGCCTTCGGCCACGTCACGTCAACCGCCGACGAAGCGACCCGGCTGTTCACGCTGCGACGCGGGACGGCGACGGACTCCGTGCTGGTCGCGGTGAATTTCGGCGACGACCCGGTCACGCTCGAGCTCGCCGAGGAGCGCTCCGAGGTGTTGTTCGAGACGCCGGCCGGCGTACGCCTGACGAGCGGGCGGCTGATGTTGCCGCCGCATGCCGGGGCGCTCCTGCGCTGAGGCCGGAGCCGGGACGAGCCCGGGTCCCGGGCGCGTCCGCCGCGGCTACTTCCCGGCGGTCTCGGGGTTGAAGATGTCCTTGGTCGCCGGCACCTCGACGGTGAACTTCTGGTCGAAGGCGCTGAAGTCGACCTGGCCCGCCGCCTTGCCCGTTCCGCGCACGATCCGGAGGACGTAGTGGGGGTCGGAGGCCTTGACGTACGCCGTGCTGTGCAGATCGCTCTGGCCGGTCGAGTTCTGGCCGGTCGAGCTCTGCTCGATCGAGATCCGGGCGGTCGGCGTGGTGCCGACCATGGCCGCACCCTGGGACTCGTAGGACGCCTTCGCGCCCAGCATCTGGCTGGTGAGCGAGTCGATCCGGCAGAACGAGCGCAGCGAGGCGAGGTCGCCTGAGAGGACCACCCAGCGGTCGCCGACCGCCTTCGCGACCTCGGCGGCCTCGCTCCCGACCTCGGCCTTCCAGAACGCGAGATCGGCTTTGTACCACGCCCGGCCGCCCGCGCTGCGCAGCTCGATGCTGCCGTCACCGACGCCGATCGTGCCGGCGCAGGAGCCGTCCTGGGACACCGACAGGTCGAGCGCGATCGTCTCGCCGCCCTGGGTGATGGTGCCGGCGACATGCATGGTCCGGAGCCTGCCCATCGCGGCGCGAGCGTCCTTGGCGATGTCGGCACCGTCGGTCTTGGCGTAGTCCTTCGCGTGCCCGATCGAGTCGTCGTCACCACCGCACCCAGAGGTCGCGAGGAGCAGGCCGGTGACCACGAGGCAGCCGGCAAGGGTCCGGGACACACGCAGCATGCCGCACATCGTGTCAGATCTCAGGCGTGCAGCTCGTCCACCCAGGCGGGCACGAGCGTGCCGGCCGGGCCGTAGCGGCTCTCGTCGAAGAAGTGGCTGCCCGCGGAGGGCTCGAGGTTGAGCTCGAGGGTCGCGGCGCCGTACGCCGTCGCGGCGCGCACGAATCCGGCGGCCGGATAGACGGCGCCACTGGTGCCGACGGAGACGAACAGGTCGGCGTCCTGCAGCGCCCGGTCGATGAGGTCGAGCTCGTAGGGCATCTCCCCGAACCACACCACGTCCGGGCGCAGGCCGGCGTGACCGCAGCCGGGGCACGGCGGCTCGTCGACGAGGTCGCCGTCCCAGGCGAACCGGCCCTCGCAGGAGACACAGAGCGCGGAGAGCAGCTCGCCGTGCATGTGGAGCACACGGCGCGAGCCGGCGCGCTCGTGGAGATCGTCGATGTTCTGCGTCACGACGAGCAGGTCGGACCCGAGGAGCTGCTCGAGCCGGGAGAGCGCGGCGTGGGCGGCGTTCGGGCCGACCTGCTGCAGACTGCGGCGCCGCTCGTCATAGAACCGGTGGACGACCTCCGGCGCGCGCTCGAAGGCCTCCGGCGTTGCGACGTCCTCGACCCGATGGCCCTCCCAGAGGCCGTCGGCGTCGCGGAACGTCGGCACCCCGCTCTCCGCGGAGATGCCGGCCCCGGTCAGCACCACGATCTTCATCTCGCACAGGCTAGTGCCGCGCCGTGCTCCGGGCGGCCCTTGTGGCCTGCGCAGAATGGGGGTGTGAGCCCGTGGAGCCGTCGGTCCGTCCTCGCCGCTGCCGTGACCGCCGGCCTCAGCGGCTGCGGTTCGACCGAGCAGCCCGCCGGCTCCGGGTCACCGTCGGGGACGACGTCACCGGCGACCTCACCGGCGACCTCACCGGCGACCTCACCGGTGACCTCACCGGCAGGGCCGTCCGCGTCGTCCGGCGCGATCCCCTGGGACCAGCTGGCCCGAGCCGCCTCCGGGGACCTGGTGCGACCGGGGTCGGCGGCGTACGACCGGCTGCGGAGGACGCCGAACCCTCGGTACGACGCCGCCCGGCCGCTCGCGCTGCTGGAGGTGGCGTCGGCCGACGACGTGGCGATCGGCCTGCGCTTCGCGGCGGAACACGGCGTGCCGGTCGCGCTGCGGTCCGGCGGCCACTCCTACCCGGGCTGGTCGTCCGGTGGCTCGCCGCGGGCGCTGGTGATCGACTGCCGCGGACTGTCGCGGGTGCGCTGGCAAGGCACGTCGGTGACGCTCGGGCCAGGCGCGATGCTGGGTGATGCCTACGCCGCCGTCGCCGGCCGCGGCCGTGCGCTCCCCGGCGGCTCCTGCCCGACCGTCGGGATCGGCGGTCTCACTCTCGGCGGCGGCGTCGGGGTGGTCACCCGGGCCTACGGGCTGACCTGCGACCGGCTGACCTCGGCCGAGGTCGTCCTGCCCGACGGCAGCACCGTGACCGCGTCCGCGGACGCCGAGCCGGACCTCTTCTGGGCGCTCCGCGGAGGCGGTGGCGGTCACCTCGGCGTCACGACGTCGCTCACCTTCGCGACCGTGCCGGCCCCCACGCTCAGCACCACGTATCTCACCTGGCCGGCGTCGGCGGCCGCCGACGTCGTACCCGCGTGGTTCGACTGGCTGGACCACGCCCCGTCGGAGCTGTGGTCGACGCTGAAGCTTCTCGCCGGCGCCATTCACCCCGACGGACCGTCGCTCGGCGCGACCGTGACCTGGGTCGGTGCGGCCGACCGGTTCGAGGCGGTGCTCGCGCCGATCCTCGCCACCCGACCACGTGGTCGCACCGACCACCGGCGCGGCTTCCTCGACACGATGCGGGCGTACGGCGGCAGTGGCGCACGGGAGGCCTTCGCGGCGACCTCGCACATCGCCGACGACGCCCTCGACGCGTCGGCGGTCTCGACGCTCTCGGACCGGGTCGCCGCCACCCCGAGCGGCCTGAAGGAGGCCGGTGTCTCGATCGACGCCCTCGGCGGCCGCGTCGCCGACCTCGGTCCCGGCGACACCGCGTTCGTCCATCGCCGCGCCCGGGCGACGGTGCAATACACCGCCACCTGGGACGGCACCGGTCAGGCCGGGCGCGCGAGCACCTTCGTCCATGGGCTCCGAAGCGCGATGATCCCCGCGTGGGGCGACCACGCCTACGTCAATTACGCCGACCCCACGCTGCGCAGTCCCGGGCCGGCGTACTTCGGCGACAACTGGCCCCGGCTGCGTCGGGTCCGGGCGCACTACGACCCTGACGGGCTCTTCACGCAGCCGCAGTAGCCGACGACGTCGCGCAGCGACAGATCAGCCCACGTCGCGGCCGACCCTGAGCACCTTTCCGCTCGTCGCATCCACGAGGACGGTGGTCCCGGAGTCACCGCCGAAGCTGATCTGCCAGAGCACCGTCCGTCGGTCGGAGTCGATCTCCAGCGACGACAGCTTGCCTTGGCCCTGCGCCCGGCCCGCCGCGATCGCGATCGCGCGCTCCAACGGGACTGCCGCGGACTTGAGCTTCGCGACATCGTCGTCGGGTGTCTTGTCCTGGCGTCGATCGACGACCTTGGCGCCGTCCGCGGTGATGTCGAGCTCGTACTGCCGCTGGCCGCTAGCGACCTTGACGTCCCAGCGCCGCTGCCCACCCGCGGAATCGCTCTCGAGATCGAAGACCTTCCCGCCCGGCACCGACCGCTCGGCCGTGGCGATCGCCGCCAGTGCGGTGTCCGTCTGGGCCGACCTGCTTGGCGCCGGCGAGGTGGGTGGCTCGGTCGAGGTGGGCGCGGGCGAGGTCGGCATCCCCGAGGCCCGCGGGCTGGTTGTGCCGCCCGGGCTCTGCGCCGACTGGGCGGGAGTCGTCGGCTGCGAGCCGCTGTCCCCGCTGTCACTGCCGCAACCCACGACGGCTGTCGCCGCCATGGCGGCGGCTCCCACCGAGAGGACCCTCCTGGCGGACCGGTGACGCATGCGATCGGCCTCCTGTCATCTCACAGACGCTGGAGACCCTTGGTACCCGCCTCGCCCCTGGCGATGCATCGCCGCTCGCCGCCCGTTCGGCCCCGGCCGCGCTGCCTCGAGTCGCCTCAGTAGTACCAGGGGAGCCTGTACGCGCTCGATGGTCAGAGCGATCCGGGTGGCCCCCGGTCGACGCCGTGCGCTTCGTCAACGACGACATGTACGGCAACGGCACCGACATCCAGTGGAAGCAGTAGCGGCGCGCCGGCCGGATGGAAGCCTCAGGGGCACCAGGTCTCGGACGGGGCACCCGTGCCGTACTTCGGTAGTCCTGTCGTGGCGTCGAAGATGCCCCAACCGGCTGGTGTGTCCCCGGTGTACTCGACAACGCAGACTCGGTAGTTCTTCTTCGGGAAGGTCTTGCGCCGACCACCGCGTCGGCATCCGCGGACAGCAGGGCGTTGATCACCGTCTGCAGCAGACTGCGCATCAGATCAGGGCTGGCTTCGGCGAGGGCTTCGCCGAGCAGGCCTGCGGGGTCGACAATGTGAGGAGCGGTCATCGTGATGTTCCGTTCGAGAGTGCTGTGGAAGGTTCGCTCGAAGGATCACGCGGTGGCCGCGTCTTCGTCCGACGTACACGCCGGCGACGACTCGGCGACCGCGCTACACCACTATCGGGGACTCAACTGCGGCATCGCCGTCCCTGTCCTCAACGGTGCGCTGCGCGGGGCCCAACCGGAGGACGGGGCGACGAACGGAGTGAGTGAGCGGGCTGGCCGCCCGAACCCGCTTCGGGTGCGGACTGTCGGCGGCGATGAGACTCATGTTGATGGCAACCGGTTCGCCGGGTGCGATGACGACGGCGTGGTCACCGAGCGGCGTGACGGCCTCGGGCGCCGCGTGACTGTCGGTGACGGCGCTGGAAGTCTGCAAGGTGCAGAAGATGCAGGAGGATCTCGAGGGCCAGCTTGATGATCTCGAGGGCCTCGGTCAGCGTGTTGATGTCGGTCATGCGGGACACCTCCGCGGCGCCGCACGGAGTCCGTGCGGCGCCCGATCAGCAGCGCGGATTGCTGGTGTCCGGCAAGCTAGGAAGGGTGGACACCCCTGACATCCCTCGGTACCAAGACTTGCTATGGCCAGCAGTGGTGGCGATGCGCGAGCTCGGCGGCTCCGGCTCCATCGAGGAGATCGTGGAACAGGTGCTGGCCAAGGAGCAGTTCACCGACGAGCAGCAGGCAGTACTCCACGGCGATGGTCCCAACACCGAGATCGAGTATCGGCTGGCATGGGCACGTACCTATCTGAAGGGCATGGGCCTCGCCATCAACTCTCGGCGTGGTGTCTGGTCTTTGACCGACGAGGGCCGCGTGGTCACCAAGGATCAGATGGAGCCACTGCGACAGGAGCACATCCAACGGCTCCGGTCTGAACGGCGTGACCGCAACACGTCTAAGGAAGCGGACACCGACGACACCGCGCCTGAGGAGATGACCTGGCGGGAGAGGCTGCTCGACGCTCTCATGGCGATGAAGCCTGATGCCTTCGAGAGGCTGGCCCAGCGCCTTCTCCGAGAAGCCGGGTTCGTCTCGGCGAGCGTCACGGGTAGATCGGGTGACGGCGGTATCGACGGCTTGGGCGTGTACCGCATGTCGTTGGTGTCCTTTCCCGTCTTCTTCCAGTGCAAGCGGTACGTGGGCTCCGTTGGCGCCGGAGCCGTCCGGGACTTCCGCGGCGCTATGGCTGGCCGGGGCGACAAGGGCTTGCTGATCACGACGGGGACCTTCACCGCCGACGCGAAGGCCGAGGCCACCCGAGACGGCGCCCCGCCGCTGGACCTGATCGACGGCACGCGGCTTTGCGAACTGCTGAAGGAGTACGACCTCGGGGTACGCACCACCACCCGCTCAGTCGAGGACGTGGAGATCGACCCCGGGTTCTTCTCAGATCTTTGACCTGTTTCGACCAGTGCCGTCGGCCTCTGGCCTTACATCACGTCGCGCTCGACACCGGAGGAGACCAGTGATCCGACAATCCACATTCTTCATTCCGCCGGACATCGAGGCCCGCTTGCTCACGGGAGAACTTGTCAAGCACGGCGGCATCGTTCGCACCACGACTGGTCAGATCTACAAGCACCTGAAGGAGATCGACCTTCCGAGGGGCGGTGACTCCGTTGCGGCTCGGGCAATGCAGATAGCCCGAAACCCCAAGGTGATCGTGGGCAGCGTCGCGATCGTCGCAACGATTGCTGCCGGAGGCGTCACGCTCGCAGCCAGCAGGGCGCGGAAGCGGTCTGCCGTTCCCGAGTGCGTCAACGAGTACAAGGTATCCCTGACTGAGTACCTCGATGCCGTTCGTGAAGGTCGCCTCGACGCGGGCATCATCGACCGACTGATCTCCGTCCTCAATGCCCTAGATGAGTATTCGGCTACCAACAGCAGCGTGACGATCGAGCTGTCGCCGCAACAGGCTGCGATGCT
This sequence comes from Nocardioides eburneus, assembly GCF_040838215.1. Taxonomy (NCBI): domain Bacteria; kingdom Bacillati; phylum Actinomycetota; class Actinomycetes; order Propionibacteriales; family Nocardioidaceae; genus Nocardioides; species Nocardioides eburneus. Next base: position 76,881 of record NZ_JBFPJR010000001.1, read on the forward strand.
GGTGCAGGTGGTGGTGGACTCCACCAAGCAGTTGACGGACGAGAACTCGATCGACATCGCCGCGCTCCAGGCGCAGGTACCGGCCACCCACAACGGCAATGTGTTCGTTGATCTCCGAAGGCGCCTTGAGGTCCAGAAGCAGATCTTCGATCAGGCTTCTTGACTAGCGCACGTCCACGACCCACCGGATGACCGACTGAGGACTTCATGAGCTGGCGCTGCCCGCACCCCGACCTATGCGGGTCGCAACTACACCTGACCACGCAGTCCCGCGCCGAGTGTCGGCGGCTTGGTGAGGAGGCCACGGCAATCAAGGACCAGCCGGCGCCCTCGTCGCTCTCGCAACTCCGGCCATACCGGGACAGCTTTCGCCAGCGAGAGGAGGAGCGTTCGCTCGCCGAGGCACGGTCGCACGTGCCTGCGGCGGCGCCGGACGGGCGAACAGCCCGCCTCAACGAGATCGGGGAACGACAGCTGGCTGCGCTCGCTGATCACCTGTCGCCGATCGACACGCTAACGGCGTCGATGCTGTACACGGCCAATCGCGGGCTTCGGCTGGGCCACCTTCCCGGGCCAGACGATTGGCTGACAATGATGGCGGGCTACGAGACCTATGCCGACTTCCTCGCCGAGGTGGATGCAGCGTTCACGGCCCTCGGGACGATGATCAAGGTGGCAACCCGAACGAGGGTCTGCCGCGGGATCCGCATCGGCCTAGGCGCCGACTTCGACCCGGCCAACCTCCATGCGCACGTCACGAGCGGTGCGCCGCTCACGTACACCTTCGTCGACCCGGGCTTCGGCTTCGCGACCTTGGACGTGAACGATGCGCTGTACTACGCCCAGGAGGAGAGGGTTGGCCAGGGCACCAACCCACGCCCGGTGTTGATGGTGATGGACCTCCACTCGGCGCTGTACATCCCTGCACCTGAGCAGCGGAGCACCGAGCTTGCCGTTCTGCTCGCACAAAAGACGTGGCTGAAGGACGCCTGCGCGCAGTTCGTGATCCCCCGCGACAGCAGGTGGCGAATCACGTCCGTCGACCTGTCCCGGAAGGTTCCACTGGTCTCACTCACGCAACTCTGACGCTTCGCACCAGCGACCTGTGGAAAACGCGCTCCAGAGTGTCGGTGCGCGGGTGCATCATCAGAAATGTGAAGCTGCGCAACGAAGCCCGCCATCTCCGGGCAAAGCTCTGTCCTCGATGAGGTCCGCGATGACGGCCTTCAACTCGCTGAAGGAGGACGGTCGGCCCACACGGGTCCTGCTACACCTACAGAATGCCTTCGAGATGCTCCTCAAGGCGGCGCTGGTGCAGGACAGGCAGACGGTGTTCGACGAGGACACCGGGAGGAGCAGCACTGGTACACCATCGTGGACGAGGGACTGCTGTACCTCTACACCCGCGCCGGGGTGACTCTGTTCGATGACCTGCTGCACCGGGTGTTCGGTGACCGACTGGCCGACCACCTCCCGGTCAGAGTGTTGCCGGTGGGCACGGAACCGCCCCAGGACTTCCAGACCCTGGTGGACCGGGAGTACGCCAACATCGCGGACCTGCCGAAGCCAGGGCGCCGTGCCCGCGCCGAGGCAGATGCGAGGGTTCGGGCGCTGCTGGCGGAGGCGCAGGTGGGTCCGGACGCCGAGGTGTCCGACGCTGATGATGTCCGCCGCGTGGTCCGTGGCATCAAGGCCGGCAAGGCGAGGGCTGCGGTCTTTCCTCGGCTGTCCGATGTGGCCACCTCGGTCGAGGGGGCGGGCCTCTCGGTGGAGGTGCGGTTCGTCAAGAAGGAGTGCGTCCCGGTCCGGTTGGTGAAGGACGACGAGCAGGTCGACGCCGCCGCGATCCGGCTGGTGCCGTTGCAGAAGAAGTACCACTGGGGTGCCTTCGACCTCGCGGACAAGCTCGGGCTCTCTCGTCCTAAGGCTGCCGCGCTGCGGTGCCACCTGGGCATCGACGCCGACCCGGACTGCGCCTACACCTTCACGTTCGGCTCCCAGAGCCACGTGCGCTTCTCAGACAACGACTACACCCGGATGCGGCATGCCATCGCCGGCGGCATCGACATGGACGCGATCGGGAAGTCCCACGGCGCGGGACGCCACAGAGGACCGAGGCCGGAGTGCAAGCAGGCGGGCTGCCAGGCGTCCGAGTCAGCGGTCTCGTAGGCCGACAACCAGCGGCGGTTACGCCACGCGGTCGTCAGGGAACCAGTCAGGACGGGGCACGCGGAAGCCGGTGCCGAGCGTGTCGGTGTACTCGGCATCCCGGGCGGCGAAGTACCTGCGCTCGCCCTCCTCGACCGCATCCACCCCGTTGACCTCGATGAAGGCGTCGCGGACCGCATCCACCCCGTCCCGCTTGTAGTCGCCGCGGTACTCGGTCCAACTGAGGTAGTAGCTGCTTCCTCGGCTCTCGGAGTCCCACTCCTGGAACCAGTCGCCACGGAGGTCCTCAACGAAGAGGTCCCCGAGGATTCCGGTGATGAAGGAGTGCTCGCTGGTCTGACGCCGCCAGGTGCCGGAGGTTCCGAGAGCGCGGACCACATCCCAGAGCCGAGTACCGATGACCAGATGCTGCCGGCCGGCCTCAACGTCCCAGGCCCCGAATGACGTGTTCGAGTGGTGCTCTGCTGTCACCACCAGTCCGCCCTCGCCGCGCAGCGCCAGTCCCGGAGCATCCATGATCTTGAACCACGTTCCCGGCTTGCGGAGGTCCTCTGCCGCTCTCTGAGCAGCGTCGAGGGAGCCGAACAGGCCACCGGCGCCGTTGTACCGGCGGCTGGTCGTGGAGTGCCAGGCGTTGCGATTGGCGAGCAGGACGTACAGGCGAACGGGCCGGATGCTGAGCAACTCGCCGTCCATCAGACGTCGGTCGCGCATCTTGACCTCTCGGGCTTGGGCGAAGGACATGGCGGAAACCATGGATCTGAATCACCACAAGTCGCAAGTGACTCACCTACTGAGTCACTCCGCTCTCCGCATGCAGCCAAATCTGTCGGCGGTCCCCTCTACGGTCCCTCGTGGAGGTCGAGATGAAGCAGATCAAGCGGTACCAGCCGTGCGGGAAGGCGCGGTATGCCACCGAGCGGCAGGCGATCCGGGTGGCGATGTCGTCGTCACGTCGTTCAGGGTTGCCCCTACGGGTCTACCGATGCCCGGAGTGCAAGGGCTGGCACCTGACCAAGCGGCCCACCTGGAGTCCAGCACCTCGCAAGTCGACTGCTCCAGTCAAGGTCACCGATCAGGCACCGTGCACCTGTGGCCGCTGCACCTGGACCTCCGAGTTCACCCCCACACCGACGAGGAAGGCGGTCTCCTGTTGGCCGAGGGCAAGAAGCGCCGCCGAGGAGGAGGCCTCAGTGACAAGCATGGTCGCCCCGAGCTGGTCGCTGCACCGTTCATTGCCAAGGGCACTGCCAGTTGGCGCGTGGTGGCAGAGCCCGACGAGGACCATTCAGACGAGGACGACAAGTAGATGACTGAGCCAGCGAGCCAATCCTGTGATTTCGCCACGAGCCACCGCGACCCGGCGCTACGGTCCCGCCACGTGAATCGCCTTGCTTTGTCCGCTGCTGGAGCAGCCCTGATCGCCCTGACCCTCACCGCCTGCGGGAGCAACTCCGACGACACCGCATCCAAGGGTGACCAGCCCAGCGGCGGGTCATCGGCGGTCGTGATTACCCCGACGCCCTCCCCCACGCCGTCGGTCACGATCAAGCCGTTCAACGCCAGCGGATACCTGGCCGGCAACGCCAAGCCGACATTCCCTGCCGGGGAGCCGGGCCAGGTGTCCATCGTCGCCCAGGGTCCACTGAACGAGGACGTGGCGGGCGGAGCTGTCCTGCCCATCGCCTACCGGAACAACACCGGGGCTGCGATCTCTCACGTCGACCTCTCGGCGACTGCCCGACTGAACGGGAAGCTGGTGGCCAGCGGCCAGAGCCAGGGAGCCGCACCGGCACAGGTACAACCGGGTGAGGTCGGCCTCGCCTTCATCTACTTCGAGGACTCCAAGTCGATGCCGGACAAGGGGCTGAAGTACGAGTTCACCGCGGACACCATGCCTGCGGACACCTCCTCGTACAACACGGCTCCTCTGACCGTCGGCGAGGCGACCTACAACGGCAGCTCCATCGTCGGGACGGCGGACAACAAGACGGGCAAGCCGCTGACCGGGCCCTACGACGTTCAGGTGTACTGCTTCGCGGGCAACAAGCTGACCGCTGAGGTCGGGTCGTACGCCGATCAGGACAACGACATCAACGCCGGAGCCAAGGTGTCCTTCACCGCGGACCTCTACGACACCAAGTGTGACAAGTTCACGGTCGGGGTGTCGGGCTACTTCCAGTAATCGCGGACGTCTTGCGTCGTCACGGGGCCCTGAATCGGCCTGGGATTGATGGAGGGCATGATCTAACACGCGGAGGAAGGGATCATGCCTGCACCGAAGAAGTACGACGAGGAAACCCAGGCCCGGACAGGTCACGCCATATGGGGAGAACTCCCCGCTCGGCCCGATCAGCCGCGCTGGCGGACCTGGTGGCGCAGGCGCGCGGCGGTCCAGCTCAGGAACGCCGTGAAGAGGCCGCAGAAGACGGCTCCGCCCCAGGCTCGGCTCAGCAGGAGTCCGAGCGTGACCAGGGCCAGGAGCACGAGCATGGCGACGCTGATCCACAGACCGACCTTCTTGCGCCACATGAGCTGTGCGTGCTCCAGGCTCTACCTGGTCTCGGGCGCCGTCCCGGCCGCAGCGACGGGACTGCCCTTGGACCACGCTCGCCTCGCCCGCCAGTCGACGATCAGGAACGGCACGATCGCCACCACGATGACGAGCAGCGCCCCGACGGGGGGCGTGGTTGAACGTCGGGTTGTAGAGCAGCGGCTCAGCGAACATCGGCGCTCGTCGTTCCCTTCATTGGTGGCGGTCGTCGACGCATACTGCTCGGCCCTGTCCCTGCTGCAACTCCGTGGCCAGGCGGTTTCCGAGGCTGTCGACGGCGGGGGAGCCCTCGCCGGGATGCGGATTCACTCTGACGGTAGCGCCACCCGGCGAGATCGCGAGCCCTGCCGATGTTCACTCGGCCGGTCCCCCCGCGCTGGGGATCGGGATGGTGGCGAAGGGAGCACCGATCTGGTGGGCGAGCTGTCCAGGTCGATGTCTCGCCTCACGTACCGGCCCGAAGGCAACCTCGTGCTCGGTGGTGAGCGGCATCCCGGAGACAGACAGCACCTGCTTGATGGCGCTGACGTTCTCCTCGCGGATCTCCCGGTCGCGGGCGCAGCTCTCGCAGAGCACCCGCTCCATCGGCCCTCCCCGGCTGGGTCCGGGGCCGGCCATGTGCTGCACGTAGCCGCAATCAGAGCATCTGGTGGCGTTACCCATGACTGCTCCGGCGGGACGCGGGCCGGGCTATGTGTCTCCAAGCATGGGCAACTCCTGATGGGGGTCGATCGTCCGTAGCGACTCGCGAAAGTAGCCCCGGCATCCCCTCAATCGACGCCTGATTCGATCCGCAGAATGGCCGCATAGAGAGTGGAGCGGAGACGGCTCGGGAAGACGCGGACTCCACTGACGCCCATCTGAGAGCTCGTCGTCTCGTCGGCGTACTCGCGTCGCTCGCAGACGTCACCGACGCTCACGGGCCCCCTTGAACGCGTCAGTGGAGTCCCTGACGACGTCGGCGCTGTATCGCCTCGCCGCTGGCCAGCACCTCTGGATCCGCTATCCCGTAACGCTGGAGCGACTACCAGACCTCAGCTGATCAAAGCGACGATGTAGGCCCGGATCTGGGGTAGATCAGTCACCAGCGTGTCCCACACCGCGCCGTAGTCGGTGCCCTCGTAGTGGTGCGCCAGCCGGTCCCTCATCCGCTTGATGGCGGACCACGGCACCTCGGGATGCTGTGCCATCGTCTCTGGGTCTATCCGGGCCACGTTCTCGCCGATCTTGATGATCACCGACTCGGCGGCCAGGCCGGGCACGTTGTCCGCGTCACCGAGGTACCAGTCGTGACCCCGGGCCACCAGGTTCCCGCCAAGGTCGCAGAGGCGGACGATCTCCCGCAGGAGACGATCCTCGCCTCCGCTCACACCGCCACCGCCGTGGTGAGGATCTCGTGGTCCGCGGACAGCCCCCCGTCGGTGACCACGTCCACCTCCACCCCCAACAGCTCGGAGGCTTCCTCGGCGAAGGCGGCCAGGCGAAGCAGCCCCACACCGTCGGCGCGAGTCACCAGCACGTCGAGGTCGGAGCCGGGGCTGTCGGTACCGCGCATCGCCGAGCCGAACACTCGGATGTTGGACAGGCCATATCGACCAGCCAACTCCACCAGGGCATCGCGGTGAGCTGCCAAGGCGTCATGGGGCAGCGGTCGGACCGCTCGCCGGATCCGGTCCATCGTCTGTGCGGAAGGCCGACGGCGTCCGGTCTCATAGGCAGCGATGTTGGGCTGCGCCACTCCTGAGCGCGCGGCCAGCTCATGCTGACTCAGGCCCGCAGCCTGTCGGAGCGCCCGAACGTCGTCCATAGCGACGATTATATCGCCCGATATCAGAGTGGATCGGCGCTCCAGCCCTGGTGCGGTAGGACAACGCCATCAACCGGCGCTGGCGAGCCACCCGCGATGGTGCCGGACTCTCAACGCCTACTCTCACCTGTGGCCCGCAACCGAAGACCGAACCCGCGGAGCGGCGTCCGTACTGGCGAAGGTTGTTCTTGGGGCGCGGACGCCAACGTCAGGCGTCGGCGGAAAAGCGGCCCACGATCCGCTGGAGGGTCTCGATGTGCGTCCGGGTGAGCATGCCCTTGCTGGCGTAATCCTCGACCGCCGCCAGATAAGTAGTGACGTTCTGCTCGGCCGATCGGTCCCGCCTGGCCTCGCGCTCCTCGTCTCGCCTCTGCTCAGCCTCCTGCGCCCAAGCCGCGGCCTCGGTGGCGGTGGGCGCCGTGCGCGTCGACCGCCGACCGTTGTCGAGCAGGACCGACGCCTGCCAGTTTCCGGACGGCAGTTGGCGAAGGGATGCCACGTTCGTTAGCCCCGATTCCGCGTGCGGTTGCCGTCGGCGTCGACCATCTCGCCGGTCTCCGAGTCGTAGATCGGCTCGCCCAGTGCCTCGGCATGTTTGCGCAGCGTTCCCTCGCGTTCGGCCTTCTCGCCGCCTTCCATGATCATGAGCGAGTCCGGCACGTCCTCGCGCTGGTTCGAGTTGCGGAAGACGCCCAGCGGGGTGCTGCACTCATTGAGCCACGGCATGAGGAACCCGACGATGAAGTTCGTCATCAGCTCCTCTGCGTCGTGGTCGAAGCCACCAACCTCGTTGCGGTGCTTCTCGACGTCCAGGTACAGGTGTCGCGGCTTTCCGGGGAACTCGCGGGCGCACTTCGAGACCATCTGGAGCAGCCGCTCGGCCGTGTCGTCGAAGCCCTCGTCGGCCAGCATTTCGTGGTAAATCGCCACACCCCTGCCAGACTCGGCCTGCTTGTCCTGCTCAGCGCGCTTCGCCGGGTTTCCGCTACGGCCCTTCTTGTTCACCATCTAGGTCTTCCCCTCTTCGGAGCCGCGCCTCGGCTGCACCCCAACGATAGCGCATGCGCAGCGCATGCGCAGCGCATGCGCAGGATCCAACCCGTTGAGGCGATGACCCAACTCAGGGGCTACGCGCTCGCGATTCGCTTGACGAAGCCGTTGACCCAATCGAGCGCGGCGTCGATATCGCCCACGACATCGACGTCCTCGGTCGCCGCCTGGTACAAGGTGGCCCACCCGGCGCCGCCCGCGATGACCGGGGGCCAAGCCTGCTGACGCCGATATTCGAAGAGCCGCTCGCACGTCGCTCGGATCTGGCGCAGGTCGAGATCCTCGCCTCGCTCCAGCAGTTGCAGATCGACAAGGTCGCGCACGCGTTCGCTTCCAGGCTCCGAGACGGCGTGGAGCTTCTGTGCAACCTGGTGGTCCGCGCGCATCACAGGCACTGGCCTAGGTGCTTCGAGCCCGACCTCGGTGAACAACTGCGCGAGGTCGTCGGCGAGCTGGTACTCCGGCTCGTCGGCGTCGCCGATCTCGTTGTGCCCGAGCTCGAACTTCACGGTGCACCACGGTCGGCCGCGGTAGTCGAGTTTCACCTCGAAGGGCTGCATGACGTATGCCGCGGGCACGCCTGTCGGACGAGGTGCGGCCTTCTCGATGAGTCGCCCGGTGAAGCCGGCCCATCCAGCAGCAAGCGAATCCTCGAAGTCGCTACGAAACCTGGCCAGCGGCTGGACCCTTGCGGCGTCAAGGTCCTGGGTGAACCTTGTTCCGCGGCCGTACCGCAGAGCCATCGCGCTCCCGCCCTTGATCGCTCCCTCGGGAAGCATCTGGCCGACGACGACCAACGCCATGCCGATCCGCCTCCGAAGGGCGAACTGTTCGCTGCCTTCCAGGTTGCGGATGCGCTGCTCCAACGACCGGACACTGGTCGGCGCGCTGCCGTAGCTCACGACCGGAGTTCCTTCCTGACCTGGCGCCACTCCTTGGTGGCCATCAGGCCCTCCTTCCGCGCTTCCTCGGTCGCATCCAACAAGCGGCTCCGCTCGATGCGACCGCGGCACTCGAGGATCGCGTCAGCGAGGCGCTGCGACCGCAGACCTTCATACACCGTCGTGTCGACACGGTCCTTGACCAAGGTCAGCTCGATGAACGGCGGTAGCTTCGGCCGAGTGCGCCTCCGGACGGCGACCCTGATCCGCCGCGGATTCACGTCGGCAAGTCCGAACAGGGCCAGCACCGAGTCGCCGTGCAGGTACGACTCGTCTCCCGCACGCATGAGTGCCTCAGCGAACTGGACGAATCGTCCAGCAGGTCCGTCCGTCAGCCGGTACAGGCCGTAAGCGACGTTCTCCAGGCCGCCCCTTGCGGCAAGTTTCGGAAGTTCGACGGCCGGCACTCCCGCTTCCGCGGCCTGCTTGGTGGTGATGTATCCGTACTGATCGAGCGCGATCTCGCGCACGATGTCCCGGTACTTCGCCTCGGCTGTCATGTCACAACTATACCGAAAACGGTAGTGTTGTGACACACGTTTACATCGGGCCGATGGCGGACTGTCTGCCCACCGCCCAGGCTCTCCATTTGGGGGCGCCAACCTGCGACTCCCGCTGCGCCTCGACACTGAGTCGCTCGTCGCGTGCATAGAGAGCGTCCCACTGGCGGACATCGTCGGCGATGAACGTCTCGATGGGAATCTTGCGCTCGTCGGCATCGAGCACCGCAAGGTCATCGAACGTGACCGCGCCCTCGATGCAAAATCCCTCGGTCTCGCCATCCGTCTCGACGCCGCACTCGTTGAACCAGTAGAACGAGTGCGCGCCGCCGTCTGCTCGAACCGAGATGCGGAGACTCGGCTCGGTCGGCCAATCACTGGTCAGCGAAGGATCGTCGAAGAAGCGCCAGCCGTAGATCGAGCCGCCCCACGCCAGCGACTCGAAGAAGTCCTCTACTGCCGCCTCGTCAGCCAGCGGGATGGCTGGCTGGGCCGCCGCCTGCGCACCAACCGGATCACGTCGCAACAGGAACCGGAGTTCGGCAGGCCGCGTGAGCCGCATGATCCGGCGACCGTCCTTCATGAGCGTGCCGGACCCCGGAAGCGCGATCACGTGGAGCAGGACATCGACGTGCCTGCCGGCTGGGTCCAGCCGGATCCCGACCACCGACGAGATGGCGAAGCTGCTCGCCCACCCCGACCAGGACAAGCCGGTGTCCACCAGGAAGGGGTTCCGCGCCTACGTGGCCCTCTGCGCCCTGGCAGGCCTTCGAAAGGGAGAGGCAGCCGGCGTCCAGGTTGGTGACATCGACTTCCTCCGACGCAGCCTGCGAGTGCAGCGACAGATCCAACGGGACAGATCCAGCTTCAAGGTGGTGCCGCCGAAGTACGGCTCCGAGCGGACCGTCTACCCACCCGACGAGCTGGTGCTCATCCTGAGCCAGCACATCAAAGAGCACACCCCTGAGGGCGAGCCGGACCGCTGGATGTTCACCGTTGGAGACGGACCGCTCTACGACAACGCCATCACCTGGCGCTGGCGAGCCACCCGGGATGCTGCCGGGCTCTCAACCAGGTTGCACGACCTGCGGCACTTCTTCGCCTCCGGTCTGATCGCCTCCGGCTGTGACGTCGTGGCGGTGCAGACCGCGATGGGCCACGCCTCGGCCACCACGACGTTGAACACCTACTCCCACCTGTGGCCCACAGCCGAGGACCGGACCCGCGGAGCAGCCTCCGTGCTGGCGAAGGCTGTTCTTGGGGACTCCCTGAGGACTGAGCAGGCCAACTAGTGCTCTGACCTGCGCAAACAGGTCTGATTAGTAGTACCAAGGGTACGGCGACCAGTCCGGCTCCCGCTTCTGAAGGAACTGGTCGCGGCCCTCCTGCGCCTCGTCGGTCATGTAGGCCAGCCGGGTGGTCTCGCCGGCGAAGAGCTGCTGCCCGACGAGACCGTCGTCGAGGAGATTGAAGGCGTACTTCAGCATGCGCTGCGCCGTCGGGCTCTTGCCGTTGATCTTGCGCCCCCAGTCGAGCGCGACCGCCTCCAGCTCTGCGTGAGGGACGGCCTTGTTGACGGTGCCCATCCGGACGCCGTCCTCGGCGGAGTATTCGTCGGCGAGGAAGAAGATCTCGCGGGCAAACTTCTGACCTACCTGGCGCGCCAGGTAGGCGCTGCCGTAGCCACCGTCGAAGCTGCCGACGTCGGCATCGGTCTGCTTGAAGCGGGCGTGCTCGAGGCTGGCGAGGGTGAGGTCCGCGACGACGTGGAGACTGTGGCCGCCGCCGGCCGCCCAGCCCGGCACCACACAGATGACGACCTTCGGCATGAACCGGATCAGTCGCTGACACTCGAGGATGTGCAGCCGGGCGAGCTTGGCCTTGTCGATGACCGAGGGCTCCTCCGCACCGGTCCGGCCGGCGGCGTACGCCTCGGTCGCCTCGTACTGGTAGCCGGCCTTGCCGCGGATCCGCTGGTCGCCACCGGTGCAGAACGAGTGCTTGCCGTTCTTCGGCGAGGGCCCGTTGCCGGTGAGGAGGACGCAGCCGACGTCGGCGCTCGTGCGCGCGTGCTCGAGCACACGGAGCAGCTCGTCGACGGTGTGCGGGCGGAACGCGTTGAGCACGTCGGGGCGGTCGAACGCGATCCGGACCGTGCCGTGGGCCTTCGCGCGGTGGTAGGTCAGGTCGGTGAGGTCCTCGAAGCCGGGGACGGCGTCCCAGGCGTCGGGATCGAACGTGTCGGAGACTCCCTCGATGGCGCTCATGGCCCGTGAGGCTATCGGGCGGCGTACCACCGCGGGTCCTCAGACGCGTCGGGCACGTCTGAGGACCCGCGGTCGGGCCCGGAGGACGGAATACCTCACCGTCGATCGGGCATTGGACCTCACATGGCTGATCTTCTCGAAGGCGAGTACGTCGAAAGCTCCGCGCAGTGGGTCCGCGACCAGGTGGCGCTCTACGAGCGCACCGGCGGCAAGGAGGGCTGGCACCTTCTTGACCGCGAGGACTGGCCGATCGTCGTCATCACTTCGAAGGGCGCTAAGTCCGGCAAGCTTCGCAAGAACCCGGTGATGCGCGTCGAGCACGAGGGGAAGTACCTCGCCGTCGCGTCGAAGGGGGGCGCCCCGGAGAACCCGGTCTGGTATGCCAACTTCCTCGCGAACCCGGTCGTCCAGCTCCAGGACGGGCCGGAGCCGAGGCTCTACAAGGCCCGCGAGATCTCCGGCCGTGAGTACGACGAGTGGTGGGAGCGGGCGGTCGCGGTCTACGAGCCGTACGCCGAGTACAAGCCGCGCGCGGAGGCGGCGGGCCGCACGATCCCCATGTTCGTGCTCGAGCCGCTCGACTGACATCCGACAGCGCCCGCCACGGGTCGAGGCAGTCCTCGGCGGCCCCGACCCGCGGCGACGCGGTGCCGCCCAGGAAATGACAGAGTCACGATCTGGTCACGGAGCGGCGCTAAGGTCGGGGGATGCCCTACCTGCTGCGCGTCGAGCTGCCCGACGTCCCCGGTTCGCTCGGGCGTCTCGCCTCCGCCATCGGTGAGTCCGGGGGCGACATCGAAGCCATCGAGATCGTCGAGAAGAACCACGGCGACTCCGCCGTCGACGACGTACTCCTCGAGACCACGCCCGGCACGATGCCGGACTCGATCGTCTCCGCCTGCAACCAGCTCGACGGGGTTCGGGTCATCTGGATCAGCAGGTACGCCGCCGGCGGCAACCTCTTCCTCGACCTCGAGGCCGTCGAGGACCTCACGGAGCGACCCGACGAGGCGCTCGACCGGCTCGTCGACGTGCTCCCCCTGACGTTCCGTGCCGACTGGGCCGTCCGGGTCCACCGCGTTCACGGCGCCGGCCGACGCACCGAGGGCGCGCCCGACGACCTGCCGTTCATGGAGATCGAGCGACCCTGCCGGATCGACGTCGAGGGCGACGAGGAGAACCTCTACGCCGGAGCCCGCATCGACGGCAACGAGATCGTCATCATCAGCCGACGCGGCGGCCCGGAGTTCCTCGACTCCGAGCTCGCCCGGCTCGGTCACCTCGTCTCACTCGCCACCTCCATCGCGCGTCCCTGACGACCACAACCCGCAACTCGACCCGCCACAACCCGCGACTCGAACCGCCACAACCCACGACTCGACCCGCCACAACCCACGACTCAACCGCGTCGGGTCAGGCGGGGCCGCAGGCCGGTCGCGCGGAGGGCGCGGCGGGTGACAGCAGCGGCGACCGAGGCAGGTGTGCCGACGACGCGGACGCGCTCCTGGGCGCGCGTGACGGCGGTGTAGAACAGCTCGCGGGTCAGCAGCGGCGAGTCGTCGGGCGGGAGCAGGACGGTGACCGCCCGCGCCTGACTGCCCTGGCTCTTGTGGACCGTCATGGCGTGGAGCGTCTCGATGTCGCCGAGCCGGGACGGCGCGAACGACGGCAGCGCCGCGCCGGCGATCACCACGCGCAGCTGGTCGCCCTGCTGGACGACCACGCCCGTGTCGCCGTTGAACAGGCCGAGGCCGTAGTCGTTGGCGGTGACGAGGACCGGCCGCCCGGCGTACCACTCATGGCCCCAGGCCGCCCCGATCGGGGCACCGGTGGCCTCGCCGAGCCAGCGCTCGACCTGGCGGTTCCAGTGCTGGATACCCCACGGGCCGTCCCGGTGGGCGCAGAGCAGGCGGTGCTCGTCCGCCAGGCGTACGACGGCGGCCGGGTCGCCCGTGAGCGCGGCCGCCCGGAGCGCGACCGCGTGACCGGCCAGGTCGGTCTGGAGCCGCGCCATGCCGGCGACATCCTCCGGGTCGACGAGCTCGAGCGCGGGGTCGCCGGAGCCGAGCAGGGTGAGCGCGCGGTCGGCGTCGCCGTCCCGGAGCGCCTCGGCGAGCGCGCCGATGGCGCCGCCGAAGCGGTGGGTGGTGCGGAGGGCGGCCACCGTGCCGGGCTCCCGCGCCGCGAGGCCCCCGACGAGGTCGGAGAGGACCGCGCCGGCCTCGACCGAGGCGAGCTGGTCGGGGTCGCCGACGAGGATCAGCCGGGTCTGTGGCCGCACGGCCTCCACCAGTCTCGCCATCATCGTCAGCGAGACCATCGAGGTCTCGTCGACGACGATCACGTCGTGGGGCAGCTTGTTGCCGCGGTGGTGCTTGAAGCGGGTGGACGACCCGGGCCGCCAGCCCAGGAGGCGGTGGAGCGTGGCGGCCGTCAGGCCGCCGAGTCGGGCCCGGTCGGTCGCCGTGAAGCGGTCGGCCAGCTGGGCCTCCTCGACGGCCTCCTGGAGACGCGCCGCGGCCTTCCCCGTCGGCGCGGTGAGTCCGATCCGCAGCCCGCGACCGTCGGGGTTGCTCGCCGCCTGCTCGGCCAGCAGCGCCAGCAGACCCGCGACGGTCGTCGTCTTGCCGGTCCCCGGGCCGCCGGTGAGCACCGTCGTCCACTGGCGGGCGGCCGCGAGCGCGGCGGCCCGTTGCTCGGCGTACCCCTCACCGGGGAAGAGCCGCTCCGCGCTCGCCACGAGCGCGGCGTCGTCGACGTCCGGCGGGACCGCCCCGAGGCGCGCGACCAGGTCGTCGCGGACCTGCCCCTCCTCGCGCCAGTAGCGGTCGAGGTAGAGCAGTCCGCTCTCCACCTGGACGACGGAGTGCTCGCGCAGAGGGCTGCCGGTGACCGCGTCGAGCCAGCCGTCGGCGTCGGGCCACGGCAGATCGGCATCGGCCGCATCGGCGCCGATCTCGCGCAGGTCGACACAGACCGACCCCTGCCGGGCGGCACGGACCGCGAGCGCCACCGCGAGCCGGACGGCCTCGTCGGTCTCCCCGACCAGCTCGGCCGTCCGGGCGGCGACGTGGACATCGGCCGCGGTCAGGACACCGGCCGCGTTGAAGGTCCTCAGCAGGCCGGTCGCCGTCGTGGCGATCCGCGCGTCGGCCGCGTCCTCGCTCTCCCACCGCTCGATCATCGGCCTACCTCCGCGCCGGCCGCATGCGCCGTCGCCTGCCCCGTCACGGCCCCGTCGAGCAGCTCGGAGAGCGCCGTGACCAGCGCGGCCGGCGGCTGCCACGAGAACACGCCGGTCGGGTGGCCGTCGACCACCGGCGTCGCAGGGCCGCACAGGCCGCGCAGGTAGAGGTAGAGCACGCCGCCGAGGTGGACCGCAGGGTCGTAGCCGGGCAGACGCCAGCGCAGGAAGCGGTGGACGACGACGGAGTAGAGCAGCGCCTGCAGCGGGTAGTGGGAGTGGAGCATCGCCTCGGTGAGCCGGTCCGGGGTGTAGTCGAGCGCGTCGGCTCCCAGGTGGTTGGTCTTGTAGTCGACCACGACGAAGCGCCCGTCCGGGAGCCGCAGCACGACGTCGACCGAGCCGGAGAGATAGCCGCGGAGCAGTTGGTCGCCGAGGGCCGGCTGCTCGAGCCGGTCGGCATACGGCGCGAGCGGGTCGCCCTCCGGGAGGTGGGCCCGCAGGAGCGGCGCGAGGTCGCGCAGGCGTACGTCGGGCGCCCCGGGGCCGCGCAGGTCGCCGCCGGCGAGCGGCAGCTCGAAGTCGAGCTCACGGAGCCGGTCGCGCAGCGGCACGTCGGCGAGGGTCAGCCCACCGGTGAGCGGACCGAGCGGCGTGCGGTTGAGCGGCAGCAGCCCGTCGGCGAGGGTCTCGGGCTCCGCCTGGACCGGCCACCAGCGCAGCTGCTCGCGAATGCGGGCGAGGAGCTCCTCGCGCAGGTCCGGCGCGTCGGGGTCGGCATGCTCGAGCACGGCGTGGACGAGCGACCCGAACGTCGCTCCGGCCGGCAGGTCGGCCATCGGCGAGACGACCACCTCCCCCGACGGCGGGGCCGCGACCTCCTCGGCCACGGGCGACACATCCTCGTCGTCCTTGCCGGCCTCCTCCGGCTCACTGGTCACGCCCGGGGCCGCCTCCTCGACCCGGATCAGGCCGGAGTAGGACGTCCGACGCCACGCCGTGTCGACCACGCGGTCGAACGAACGCACCTCCAGGGTCACGCCATCGTCGGGCACCGCCGTCGTGGCGACGGACACGACCTCGGAGACCTCGGCCACCGGCCCGCCGAGCTCCTCGACCGTGGCCAGGACTCGGGCGGCGTACTCGTCGTCCTTGACCTCCTGCTGGTCGGGCACCTCGGCCGTGCCCGGCCGCCGTCCGAAGAGCATGCGGTGGAGGCCGCCGCACTCGGTGTTGCGGGTCGGTGCCCACCACGCCACCACCTGGGACTGGGCGCGGGTCAGCGCGACGTAGAGCTTGCGCAGCTCCTCGCCGAGCTCCTCGGCGATGTGGCGGGCGGCGTGGTCGGCCCACGGACCACCGCTGCCGCTGACGTCGAGGGTCCGTCGGCCGTCGTCGTGGAACCGGGCCGTGTCGGGGGTGCGGACGAAGTTGTCGTAGGCGAAGGGGAGGTAGACGACGGGGTACTGCAGCCCCTTGCTGCCGTGGATCGTCACGATCTGCACCGCCGCGGCGTCGGAGTCGAGCCGGCGCGGCCGCTCGCTGGCCGCCGTCCGTCGTCGCTCCTCGCGGAACCACGCCAGCAGGGCGGTGAGCCCGAGCGACTCACGCACGCTGACCTCGTGGAGGAGCTGCCCGAGGTGGCGCACGTCGGTCAACAGCCGCTCGCCGTCGCTCCTGCCGAGGACACGACTGGTGAGCCCACGCTCCTCCGCGGCCTCCACCAGCGCGGCCACACCGCGGCCGCGGAGCAGCAGCGCCCAGCCACGCAGGGTGTCGGCGACGCGCGCGGTGAGCGCCTCGCCCTGAGCGTCGAGCTCGGCGGCCGTCGCGCCGAAGAAGCAGGTGAGGGCCGCGGCCCGGACTAGGCCCGAGCGGTGGGGCGACTCCATCGCCTCGAGCAGCGTCAGCCACTGGTCGCCCGCGGGCGTCTGGAACACGTCGCCCCCGCCGGCCATCACCGCGGGCACGCCACGCGCCCCGAGCTCGCGCTGGACCATCAGCCCGTGGTCACGCTGCCCGACGATCACCGCCACCTGGCCGGCCTCCAGGGGGGCGTCGCACCAGGTGGCGCCGGAGCCCAGCAGCGCGGCGATGTCGGCCGCGCAGTCGCGGGCGATGTGGGCACGCGCGTCGCCAGCGCTGATCTGGCGGCCCCTGGTGAGCCGGAAGCCGTCGCGGGCAACCCGGCGCAACCGGAACGGCGCCGGGTGCGGCGCCCCGGTGAGGCGGGTGCCCGGATGGTGGGCCTCGACGTCACGGACGACGATGTCGGGATCGCCGAGCGCCGCCCCGCGGAGCAGGACCAGCAGCCGCTCGACGAGGTCGCGGTCGCTGCGCCAGTTGGTGCCGAGCGTGGCCTGCGTGTGCGCGGTCCGGGCGGCGGCGAGGTAGGTGGCCACGTCACCACCGCGGAAACCATAGATCGCCTGCTTCGGGTCACCGATGAGCACCATGTCGGCGTGGCCGCCGAAGGCACGCTCCAGCACCTGCCACTGCACCGGATCGGTGTCCTGGAACTCGTCGACCAGCACGATGCGCCAGCGCTGCCGCATCCGCGCTCGCGCCGGGGCGTCGGGGTCCTCGAGCGCGTCGGCGAGGCGGCCGAGCAGGTCGTCGTAGGAGAGGATCCCGAGCCGCCGCTTGCGCCGCTCGACCTCTGCCCGCGCCGCGGTGGCGAAGGCCACCCGTGCGCCCGCGCCCGGATCGGCGGGATCGGCGTCGGCGAGGCGGGCGCGCGGGTCCTCCACCGCGGTCCGGGCCAGGGCGAGTGCCGACGCGCGGTCGAACGGCGGCTTCTCCCGCTCCCTCCCGAACTGCGCGAGGTAGAGGTCGTCGACGACCTCCACCACCAGCTCGTCGAGCGACTCCACCAGCTCGGCCCCCGCATCGGTGTCGCCCGCCACCCCGAGCGACCGCAGCACGAGCTGGCAGAACTGGTGGGTCGTCGCGATCGTCGCCGCGTCGAACGCCGCCAGCGCGTCGCGCAGCCGCCGCCGGCGTACGACGACCTCGGCCCGCTCCACGTCGAGCAGCTGCGCCAGCACGTCGCTGTCCGTGACGGGCTCGCGCCCGGCCTCCACCGCCGCGAACGCCCGCTCCGCCTCGACGAGATGGGCCCGGACGCGGTCGCGGAGCTCCTGGCTCGCCGCACGGCCGAACGTGATGACGAGCATCTCGTCGAGTGCGGCGACGCCCTCCGCGACGTAGCGGGTCACCAGCGCGCCGATGGTGAACGTCTTGCCGGTCCCGGCCGACGCCTCGAGGAGGGTCGTCCCGGTCGGCAGCGACCCGCAGACGTCGAACGGCTTCATCTCTCGCGCCATGTCACCAGCTCCCCTGCTCGGCAGTGAGGAGCGGGGCCCAGAGCCGCAGCGCAAGCGCGCCGAAACGGGTCGTCTCCCCCGGGAAGTCCTCCCCCGCTCCGGGCGGCGTGTCGAGCCCCGGCAGCGCCGCCTTGGCGCCCCACGCCGCGACCTGCTCGACGTCGGAGCACTCGCCCGGGAACCGGCCGTCACGCCACTCCCAGCCGACCTTCTCCAACGCATGCTCGACCGTGGCGCGGGTGCGCCGCTGGCGGGCATAGACCAGCGAGCTCTTCAGCGGCAGCGGGAGCGGCGCGGTCAGACCCGTCTCGCGCATGGCAACCAGGTCACGCAGCACGTCGCGCGCGGTGTGGTCGAGCGGACCGAGCTGGCTCAGAGAGTAAGGCGTGCGGGACCGGCTGTTGGTCGGGCGGCCGACGGTGAAGGCCGACCAGGCGCGGTCCTCGTCGGACGCGGCCAGAGCGAGGAGCTGGATCCACGACTGCAGCCGGTGGGTGGCCCCGAGGCGGCTGTAGGTCACCGGGACGAGCCGGTCGCCGTAGACCTGCGGGACGGTGCCCCGCAGGCGCCGGCCGTCGCCCAGGTCGACGTCGACGTCGACCGCACCGACGGGACGGGTCCGCAGCCGGGCGGCCTCCTCGGCGATGGGCGTCGCGCGGCCGACGACGTCGTGGAGGAGACGCCAACCCAGCCAGCCCGGTGGGAGGACGCCACGGCGCCACTCCTGCTGACGGGCGTGCTCGGGCGCGAGGCCGCGGAGCAGGTCGTGGAGGACCCGGTCGCCCACCGACCACTGCGCGAGGTTGTCGATCTCGACCGGCAGCCCGTCGGAGAGCGGCTCCTCCTCACGCGGCAGGGCGAGGTCGAGCCGGTCGCGGAAGAAGCCGCGGACCGGCGACCTGAAGAACGCGAGGAGGTCCTCGAGGGAGACGTCACCCGGGGCCGGCGGCGGCAGGGGCTCGGCCAGGAGGACCGGCGGCGTCACGCGTGGACCGTCGGCGGCCCGGGCGCCGGCCAGGGCGGCGCGGTCGAAGGTGAACGGCCGGCCGGGCACGAGCGCGCCCGTCGTCAGGTTGCGTCGGTCGAAGGGCTGGAGCGGATGGCGCACGGTGACCGCCGCGGAGACGGTCGTCCCCTCCGGCGCGCTGGCCGTCACGTCGAGGGAGTCCAGCAGCTCGCCGAGCGGCACCGCCGGCGGCCGCGGCTGGCCGGAGAACTCGTTCGCGCCGGTGTAGGTGACCACCAGCGTCTCGGTCGCCGCGAGGATCGCGTCGAGGAAGAGCTGACGGTCCTCACTGCGCAGGTCGCGCTCGCCGGTCACGGGGTCACGCGCGAGCACGTCGTCGCCGTCGGTGATCCCGACGCGCGGGAAGACCCCGTCGTCCAGCCCGAGGAGGCACACGACCCGGTGCGGCACCGACCGCATGGGCACGAGCGTGGCGACCGTGAGCGTGCCGGTGCGGAAGTTGGCGCGCGTCGGACGGCCGGCCAGGCGGTCGCCGAGCATCGCGCGCACGTCGGGCAGCCGGAGCTCCCCGACCGTCCGTCCGTCGCTCGCCTCGCGGACCGCGCCGAGCTCGCGCTGGACCTGGCCGGCCTGCCACGCGTCGCTCGCCGACACGGACGTGAGCGCGCCGATCCCGTCCTCGAGCACGCTCAGCCAGTGCTCGAGCGGATGCGCGCCGACGAGCCGGTCGGTGACGTCACGGAGGCGGTGGACGAGCTCGGTCAGCCGCCCCACGAGCTCGACCTCGCCGCTGCCGACGTCGTCGAGCGGCAGCGTCTTGTCGAGCCAGGTCGCGGTGTCCTCCGACATCGCGACCCCCGAGAGAAGCCGGTCGAGGCCGAACTGCCAGGTGTTGGCGACGTAGTCCGCGAGCCCGAAGTCGGCCCGGTGCGCCGCGTCGAACCCCCAGCGGATCCCCGCCTCCCGGGCCCAGTCGGTGAGCTGCTGGAGATCGTCGTCGCGAAATCCGAACCGGCGACGGACCGGGTCGAGGTGGGCGAGGTCGAGGACGTCCCCGACGCCGGCACGCCCGCCGGCGAGGTCGAGCAGCCGGGTGGCCACCGCCAGCAGCGGGTTGGTGCGGTCGAGCGCGCGGTCGGCCAGCCGGACGCGGAGCCGGTGCGCCGGGTGGCCGCCCTCCCCGACCACCTCACCGAGACCGAAGCCGGCCTCGATCAGCGGCGCGTAGGTCTCGATGTCGGGACACATCACCAGGACGTCGCGCGGCTCGAGCGTGGGATCGTCGTCGAGCAGCCCGAGCAGCACCTCACGCAGCACCTCGACCTGACGCGCCGGACCGTGGCACGCGTGGACTTGGACCGAGCGGTCCTTCGGGTCCAGCGGCCGCGTCACCGCGTCGCCGGTCGCGTTGGCGCGCAGGTCCTCCTGGAGCCAGCGCAGGAGCGAGAGCGGCGCCTCGCCCGGTGGCGCCTGGGGCTCGGCGACGGTGGCCTCGACCACCGGCAACACCGCGAGCGAGCGCTGGAGCTCCCGGGTGTCGCGCCCGAGGGTGGCGAGGAGCGGATGAGCGACGAGGTCGTGGGAGCGGTCGTCGGCCCGGGCGACGGGGCCGCCAAGGCCCGCGAGCGCCTCCCACAGCGCCGTGGAGGGGTGCGGCAACCAGAGGTGGACCTCGCGCTGCTCCCCGAGGGCACCGAGGAGCTCGATCTCGGTCGACGGCAGACGGGTGTGACCGAAGAGGGAGAGCCGGGCCGGCAGGTCGAACGACTCCGGCGCCTCACGCAGCGCCGCGAGCGTCGCGTCCTGCCGCTCCGGAGGCGGTGGCGCGTCGACCCGCTCCGCCAGCGCGCGCCACAGCGGCGGCTGCCACGCGAGGTCGTGGGCCAGGGCGCGGCCGAGCCCGTCGGTCGAGCCGCCCGCGGCCCAGTCGCGGACGAGGGCCGGCCGCTGGGCGGCGTACGACGCGAACAGCCGCGCCAGGCGACGCGCGAGCGCGAAGCGGCGACCGCGCCGCAGGTCGCCCTCCTCGCCGGGCAGGCCGTGCCCGAGGTGGGCCGCGAGCGGCGTCGCCCATGGCTCGTCGACCGCGGCGTCGAGGGCGCTGAGCAGCGGCCACACCAGCGCGTCGGGCGACCAGGGGTCCTCCTCACGCGTCCCCGTGACCTCGGCGAAGAGCGACCACGGGGTCCGGAAGTCGACCCCCGCGCAGACCCCGTCACCTCGCCCGGGCGCGGCGCCGAGCCGGTGGGACAGCCGCTGGGAGAGCCAGCGCTCCACCCCCTTGGCCGGCACCACCACCACCTCGGTCGCGAAAGGGTCGGGCAGCGGCGCGCCGAGCAGCTCGCCGAGGGCGTCGGCGAGCAGGTCGGTGCGCGGCGCGCGGTGGAGGTGGACGGGCACAGGCCCGAACCTAGCGTCCGCCACCGACAAGGAGACGGCCCCGTCCCCAGGGCCGCCCCCCCCGACCCGGCTTGCGCCCGACGCGGCCCGCGCCCGGCTCAGAGCGTGACGCGGAAGATCCGGTCGTCCCCCGAGCGCGGCGTGGCGCGACCGTCGCGGTTCGAGGTGCCGACCCACAGCGAGCCGTCCGGAGCCGCGGCCGCGAGCCGCAGCCGGCCGTGACCGTGGAGGTGGCGCGCGGTGGCGCCGGTGGCGAGGTCGACCGACCAGACGCACTGGCCCTGCAGGGCGCCGAGCCAGGCCCGGCCGCGCGCGATCGCGATCCCGGAGGGCGAGCAGTCGCTCGTGGGCCACTGGGCGAGCGGGTCGCGGTAGCCACCCTTGCCGTCGCTGCCCTCCACCTCCGGCCAGCCGTAGTTTCCGCCCTTCACGATGCGGTTCAGCTCGTCGTACTCGTGGTCCCCGAACTCGCTCGCCCACAGCTGGTCGCCGTCGAGCGCGAGCCCCTCCACGTTGCGGTGGCCGTAGGACCACACCTCGTTCCCGAACGGATTCCCGTCCGGGACGCCGCCGGTGTCGGTGATCCGCAGGATCTTCCCGTTCAGGGAGGCCTTGTCCTGGGCCGAGTCGCGGTCCTCCGCGTCACCGGTCGAGACGTAGAGATGACCGTCGGGCGCGAAGCGCAGCCCGCCGCCGTTGTGGTGCAGCGACGTGTGGATGCCGGTGAGCACCTCCTGCGGTGCCCCCAGCCGGAGCCCACCGCGCTGCGTCAGCCTCATCCGCACGACCCGGTTGTCCTGCCCCGTCGAGTGGTAGGCGTAGAGCCAGGGCTCGTCGGGATAGCCCGGATGCAGCGCGAGCCCGAGCAGGCCGCCCTCGCCGCCGATGTCGACCGTGGTCACGACGCCGGGGACCTTCCCGACGACGGTCGTACGACGCCCGCCGACCCGCACGATCTCGAAGCTGTCGCGGCAGGAGACGAGCGCGCTGCCGTCGGGCAGGAAGGCGATCCCCCACGGCACGTCCAGGCCGGTCGCGAGCGTCTCCGCGATCCGGGGCCGGGGTGGCGCCGAGGGAGACGACGAGGGCGACGGCGACGAGGCGCTCGAGGAGCGTTCCGGCGACGGGCTCGACGGCGACGCGGACGACCCACCGGCGGAGGCGGTCGCCGACGGCGTACGGCTGGAGGGCTCGCCACCGCCGCACGCGACGAGCCCGGCGAGCGGTGCGACGGCCGCCGCGCGGAGCAGGACCCGCCGGTCGAGGGGCATAGCCCTCACGGTAGCCCCGACGCGAAGGACCCCAACGGGCATCACGGGCATCCTGCGGCGTCAGTCGTGCGCCTGGTCGTACTCCTCCTCGTCGTCGTCCGCCGCCCGGATCTCCCGGTCGAGCTCGCGGACCGCGTCGGGCTTCTTGTGGAAGCGGCGGTAGGAGTAGACGATGAGCGCGAGCGCGATGAGCGCGGACAGGATCAGCGTGACGCCGGTCCAACGGCCGCCGAGCAGCCAGTAGGCCTTCTCGACCGGCCACCACTCCGGCGCCGGCGGCTGCACGGACCAGAGCACGCCGAAGCCGCCGATGACGAGCGCGCACACGACGGACAGCACGATCCGCGGCCAGGTCTCCACGCTCTCCGCGGCGCCTCGCAGGGCGCGCAGGCGCACCGGTTCGACGCGCCGCTCGGCCCAGGCATACTGCTGCGAGAGCAGGGCCAGGCCCGCGAAGATCATCAGCAGTCCAGGGCCCGGCAGAACCAGCGCGGCGATCCCCGCCACGACCAGCAGCCAGCCGAGCGTCTCGAGCACCAGCCGCTTGAGCGCGGCTCCGGCGGGAAGCTTCATGGTGACGAGACTGCCATTCCCGGGCGGCCGGGAAACATGGTCCGGGGCGATCGAGCCGGCTACTGACGGGTAAGCCGACGCGATCGTCTGGGACCACCTCCCGGCTCGCCGGCGGGGTCTCCCTCACCATCGTCGACGCCCGCTGCCCCGAGGCGGTCCGCCCTCCGGGTCGCCAGCAGGCTGGTCAGGACCGTGGCCGCGAGGATCCCGACGATGATCGCGAGCGAGAGGATCGTCGGAACGGCGGGGACGTCCGGCCACTGCTCGTGCGCCCAGTGCAGCCCGAGCTTCACGCCGATGACGACGAGGATCGCGGCCAGTCCGTAGCCGAGGTGCACGAGCCGGGCGAGCGCCCCGCGCAGCACGAAGTAGAGCGCCCGCAGGCCCAGCAGGGCGAACGCGTTGGTCACGAAGACGAGGTAGGGGTCGCCGGTGATGCCGT
The DNA here is from genome assembly GCF_040838215.1 of Nocardioides eburneus. Classification (NCBI taxonomy): domain Bacteria; kingdom Bacillati; phylum Actinomycetota; class Actinomycetes; order Propionibacteriales; family Nocardioidaceae; genus Nocardioides; species Nocardioides eburneus. Next base: position 100,332 of record NZ_JBFPJR010000001.1, read on the forward strand.
AGACCGCCGGCACGGAGTCGATCGCGAACACCACGTCGGTCGCGAGCACCGCCACCACGACCACCGCGAACGGGCTCAGGCCCGCCCGACGGGCGAGCCGCACGACCCGCATCCGGTCCGGATCCGGGCCGTGCCCGACCCCGCGCACCGTGTCGCGCAGAAGCCGGAGCCCGGTGAGGACCAGCACCGCGCCGAAGAGGAGGAAGACGACGTCGTACGCCGCCAACGCGGCCGCCCCGAGGACGATGAGGACGCCGCGGAGCACGAGCGCGCCGGCGATGCCGTAGAGCAGCACCTTCTGCTGCCGGTCGCTCGGGACGGCGAACGCCGCGAGCAGCAGCATGAACACGAAGAGGTTGTCGATGCTGAGCGTCTTCTCGACGAGGTAGCCGGCGTAGAACTCCGTCCCGGTCGCGGAGCCATGGGCCAACCACAGCCAGCCGCCGAAGAGCGCGGGCAGGGCGAGGTAGACGCCCGTCCAGCCGAGCGCCTCCCGCATCGTGACCTCGTGCGGCCGGCGGGTGAGCGCGAGGTCGAGCACGAGCAGCGCCACCACGCCGCCGATGGTGAGCGCCCACAGCGTGGGCGAGGCGAACGAGTCGAGCATCCGGGGTCCCCTCAGACGATGGTGTCTGAGGTCTCCCCCACCTGCGCCGACGAGGCGGCGAGGCGTCCTCCGGGACGGCCACCGGGCCGTCGTCCTGACCGGAGGAGCTTGACGAGGTACTCCCCTCACCCAGCAGGCTACGGGGGCCGGTCAAGGCCGACCGCAGCCTGCCGGCCGCGGATCGCTCAGGCGCTCACGCCCCTGACCGCATCGCCCCGCGGGAGGTCGAACTGGTTGGCCGGCCGCGGCAGCCCGTAGCGGTCGCGCAGGGTGCTGCCCTCGTAGTCCGTGCGGAACCGACCACGCTCCTGCAGGATCGGGACGACCTTGTCGACGAAGGCCTCCAAGCCGGACGGCAGGACCGCCGGCATGATGTTGAAGCCGTCGGCGGCACCATGGTCGAACCACTCCTCGATCGCGTCGGCGACCTGCACCGGCGTCCCGGTGAACGTGCGGTGGCCACGACCGCCGCCGAGGCGGGCGATGAGCTGTCGGACGGTCAGCCGCTCGCGGCGGGCCAGCTCGACGACGAGTGTGTAGCGGCTCTTCGCTCCCTCGATCTCGTCCTCGGTCGGCAGGTCGGCCGGGAGCTGCTCGTCCAGCACGAGGGCGTCGGGATGGACGCGGAGGGTCTTGGCGAGCTGGAGGCGGGCGTACTCGGGGTTGATGAGCCGCTCGAGCCGCTCCTCGAGCTCGCGGGCCTCGGCCTCGGTGTCGCCGATGACGGGGACGATGCCCGGCAGGATCTTGATGGTCTCGGGGTCGCGGCCGAGCGCGGCGGTGCGCGCCTTGAGGTCGGTGTAGAACGCCTGCGCCTCCTCGAGCGTCTGCTGGGCGGTGAAGACGGCCTCGGCCCAGCGGGCGGCGAACGCCTTGCCGTCCTCCGAGGAGCCCGCCTGGACGAGGAGCGGCCAGCCCTGCGGCGTACGCGGGGAGTTCAGCGGGCCGTCGACGCGGAAGAAGCGGCCGCGGTGGTCGATCTTCCGAACCTTGTCGGCGAGCGTGTGGATGCCGTTCTCCTTGTCCCCGACCGTCGCGTCGTCGGCCCAGCTGTCCCAGAGCTTGGTGGCGACCTCGACGAACTCGTCGGCGCGCTCATAGCGCTCCTTGTGGAGCGGCACGTCATCGAGCCCGAAGTTGCGGGCGGCGTCGGCGCCGGCGGTCGTGACGATGTTCCAGCCGGCGCGTCCCCCGGACACGATGTCGAGGGAGGCGAACCGGCGGGCGAGGTTGAAGGGCTCGTTGTACGACGTCGACGCGGTCGCGATCAGGCCGATGTGCTCGGTCGCGCCGGCGAGGGCGGTGAGGAGGACGGTGGGCTCGATCTTGCCCGGGGGCCGCCGGCCGGGGTCGGTCTGCAGCACCGGACTGTCGGCGAGGAAGAGCGAGTCCAGCTTCCCGCGCTCGGCGATCCGGGCGAGGTTCTTGAAGTGCTCCACGTCCCAGACGGCGGCGGGATCGGCGTCCGGGAGCCGCCAGGCGGCTTCGTGGTGGCCGACGTCCCAGAGGAAGGCGTTGAGGTGGAGCGGCCGGGGGTTGGGTGTCGCGGTGGTCATCAGGACTCCTGTCGCGGTCGGTTGGACTAACTAATGTAAGTCACTCGACTTTAAACACTAGTGGGTTCCAGGTGCCGGACGCGCGCTCCGGACCGCGTGTCGGCACGAGGCGTGGAGCGTGGGCCCATGAGCTACGTCCCCGCCGCGACCCGCGACGACTCGATGACCTATCGCTGCGCCGGCGCGCTCGCCGTCCTGGGCCTCGCCGACGAGGAGCCGGCCCTCATCGACGAGCACGCCGTCGCCGCGTCCGCCCAGGGGCGGCATCGACCTGTGGAAGACGGCCCGCGCCGAGGGCGACGACGCCGGGCTGCGGATCTGACGCCCGGACCGTCCCCCCTTCGCGTCGCTATGCGCGGCGCCAGAAGTCCAGCGGGTCGCGCCCGGGCCGGAAGCCGGCGGCGGAGGCGACCGCGACCGCCTCGCGGAACCCGTGGGCGAGCGCCTCGGGACGGTGGGCGTCGCTGGCGAAGCTGACCGCGTCGCCGCCGACCTCTCGCCACCAGTCGAGAACGAGCGGGTGGAGCGGCACCCGGGTGTTGAACTCGAGGACGCGGCCGGTGCCCGCGAGGGTGCGCAGGACGTGGCGGTACTCCTCCTCGCACTCGCGCGGGTCGAAGAGCGCCTTGTCCGACCGGCCGCCCGACGACGGCGTCGGGGTGAGCGGCCAGCGGCGGGCGGGATAGTCGATGTGGGCGAGCACCTGGAAGCCGTCGAAGGCCGTGATGAGCTTCTCGATCTCGGCGAGGTAGTCGCGGAGCACCTGCGCGCGCGGCTGGGTGTCGTAGAGCACCGCCATGTCCGGGTGGCCCGGCAGCTCGGGGACGGAGTGGAGGGAGGCCAGGACCCGCTCGAAGCGCCCGCCGGCCAGCAGTGCCTCCGTGTCGGCGGGGTCCCAGTGGGCCTCGCCGATCTCCACGCCCGTGAGGATCCGCAGCGACGGGAAGAGGTCGCGGCAGCGATCGACGGCGGCGAGGTAGCCCTCGGCGTCGAACGGCCCCGACCGCGCGGTGTGGTCGACGTGCTCGGTGAACGCGATCGACGGCAGCCCCAGCGCGACCGCTCGCGCACACGTGGCCTCCATGTCGCCCTTGCGGGTGTCCCAGGACCACTCGGAGTGGACGTGGTTGTCGGCGGGGAGGCTCTCCTCGGGCACCCGCCCAACGTAGGCCACGGCCGTGGGCCGCCATCGTCCGGGGCACCTCGACAACCCGCGAGTGGCCGACCCTCTGCGCCGACTCGGCGGCGAAATGCAGCTCGAGTCGGCGTACATGTACGCCGACTCGAGCTGGTGGATCAGTGGCTCAGGCCTGAGCTGCCCTCTCGAGCGCCTCGGCGACGCGGCGGTGGGCCGCCCAGATCTCCTCGGGGAGACCGTCGAACTGCTTGAGGTGCTCCTCGCGGAACTCGATCTCCTGGCGCCAGCGCTCGACGTCGATGGAGAGGATCCGGTCGAGGTCCTCCTGCGGCAGGTCGAGACCGTCGAGGTTGAGCTCGTCCTGGGTCGGGATCACGCCGACCGCCGTCTCCTGGCCCTTGACCTCGCCCGCCTTGAACTGCAGCAGCCAGAGCAGCGCGCGGACGTTCTCGCGGTAGCCGGGCCACAGGAAGTGGCCGTCCTCCGGGTCGCGCTGGAACCAGTTGACGTGGGCGAAGATCGGCGGCTGGCTCGCGCGGCCGATGATGTGCAGCCAGTGCGCGGCGTACTCACCCTCGGAGTAGGCCATGAACGGCCGCATCGACATCGGGTCGTAGCGCAGCTGACCGTCGACGCCCTCGGCGGCGAAGGTCGCCTCGGCGCCGAGCGTCAGGCCGTCGTACACGCCCTCGGCGATGTCGGTGATGGCGCGGATCAGCGGCTCGCGGTCGCGGGTGCGGCCACCGAAGATGATCGCGTCGACCGGGACGCCGGCGGGGTTGTTGTAGTCCTCCGCGGCGTTCGGCACCATCGAGATCGGCGCCGTGAAGCGGCTGTTGGGGTGGGCCCAGGGCTCGTCGGCCTGCTCCGGGGTCCGATCGGCGATCGGGTTGCCCTTCCAGTCCAGCCAGCCGGTGACGTCCTCGGGCGGGTTCTTGGTCTTGCCCTCCCACCAGACGTCCTGCGTCTCGGGGTTGTAGGCGACGTTGGTGAAGATCGCGCCCGAGCCCGGCTTGATCGCCTCGACGGCGCCCGGGTTGGACGCCTCGTTGGTGTCCTTGGCGACGCCGAAGACGCCGTTCTCCGGGTTGAACGCCCAGATCCGGCCGTCGTCGCCGACCCACAGCCAGGCGATGTCGTCGCCGTAGAACTCGACGTAGTAGCGGTCGCCCAAGGCGTCGGGGGCGAGCGTCATCGACAGGTTGGTCTTGCCGGAGGCGGACGGGAAGCCGCCGACGACGTGGAACTTCTTGCCGGTCTGCTTGTCCGTGATCCCCAGGAGCAGGAACTGCTCGGCGAGGAACACCTCGGAGTCCTTGCCGTCGTAGCAGGCCTGGCGCAGGCCGTGGGCGATCTTGCCGAGGAGCGCGTTGCCGCCGTACGACGAGCCGAAGTGGAGGATCGTGCGCTGGTCGGCGACGGTGGCGAAGAGACGCTGGTCGTCGGGGGTGCCCTGACCGAGGTTGGGCAGGTCGCCGGTGACGTGGACGGCTCGGACGAAGCTGCTCTGGTCCTTGAGCTCGTTGATGTAGTCGACGCCGACGCGGGCCATCCGGATCATCTGCTGGACGACGGGGCGGCTGTCGGTGAGCTCCACGCCCGCGGCGTACGCCTCGAGCGGGCTGCCCTGCGGAGCCATGAGGTAGGGGATGACGTACATCGTCTTGCCCTTGGACGCGCCGCGCATGCGCTCGGTGAGCGTCGCGACGGTCTCCTCGGCGGGCTTCCAGTTGTTGTAGACGCCCTTGTCGCTCTCCTTGGAGGTCGCGACGACGGTGCGCTCCTCCGAGCGTGCGGTGTCCTTGAAGTAGGAGCGCGAGTAGTAACGGCCGCCGCTCACCGGGAGGAGCTCGCCCGCCTCGAGGGACTCCTGCAGGAGGCGCTCATCGTCCTCGGCGCTGACCACCTCGATGGCGTCGGCTCCGGTCACCTGTGCCCAGTACGCAACGAACTCGCGCACATGGGGGTTCTTGAGCCCCGCTTCGTCGAGGACCTGGTCCACGTCAACCATTCCGACACCCTTCGCTCGTCGATTGCAGGCACGTTACCGGACTTGAAGAAGTCTTCAAGTCATGTACCGTGCACCAAGACTGAGTCATTCCTCACGACTTGGGACAATTGATCGATCCAACTCTCATCCCAGGCCGAACAGGGGGTCCGATGCCCGGCAGCGTGCCGCTTTATGAGGCTAAGGCCGAGCTCTTCCGCACGTTGGGGCACCCCACCCGTATTCGCGTTCTGGAGCTTCTGCAGGACGGGCCCATGCAGGTCCGCGACCTGCTCGCCGAGCTCGACCTGGAGGCCTCCAACCTCTCCCAGCAGCTCGCCGTCCTGCGCCGCGCCGGCCTGGTGACATCTCACCGCGAGGGCTCCGGTGTGCTCTATGCGCTCAGCACCCCGCACCTCACCGCGCTCCTCGCCGCCGGCCGCTACATCCTCGCCGCCAAGCTGCACACCTCCGAGGAACTGCTCGCCGAGCTTCGGTCCGGCAGCTGAGGCCACGGGAATCGCCGACCTCTCGGCAGGAATCACCGACCTCTCGGTCTCGCGGGTCAGAAGTCGACCATCGTGCGTAAGGTGATCGGTGGCGTCGGGGATGCGCTGACCCTGTGCCTACTGGTCGCCGGTCGACACCCGTGCTCGAGTGGATGGTGAAGTGACATGAAGGTCGCGCTGTTCGCCACGTGCTTCAACGACACGATGTGGCCCGAGACGCCGAAGGCGGTCGTCCGGCTGCTCGAGCGGCTGGGCTGCACCGTCGAGTTTCCGCTCGAGCAGACCTGCTGCGGGCAGATGTTGACCAACACCGGCTATGTGCGGGAGGCGCTGCCGCTGGTGGAGCGGTTCGCCGACGTCTTCGCGGCCTACGACGCCGTGGTGGCGCCGTCCGGCTCGTGTGTCGGCTCGGTGCGCCATCAGCACGGCATGATCGCCCGCACGTGCGGGCGGCCGGCGCTGGCCGAGCGCGCGGTCGAGGGATCACGGAGGGTCTACGAGCTCAGCGAGCTCCTCGTCGACGTCCTCGGCGTGACCGACGTGGGCGCCACCTTCCCCCACCGCGTGACCTACCACCCCACCTGCCACTCGCTGCGGATGCTGCGGGTCGGCGACAAGCCGCTCCAACTCCTCCGCAAGGTGCGTGGCATCGATCTGGTCGAGCTGCCCGAGGCGGAGTCGTGCTGCGGGTTCGGCGGCACCTTCGCGGTCAAGAACGCCGACACCTCGGTCGCGATGGGTGCCGACAAGGTGGGCCACGTGCGCGCCACCGGGGCCGAGGTGCTGGTGGCGGGCGACAACAGCTGCCTGGCCCACATCGGCGGCCTGCTGCACCGCCAGCGCGCCGGCGTACGCGTCATGCACCTGGCCGAGGTGCTGGCCAGCACCGAGGAGGACGTCGCGAAGGAGATGGCTCTGTGAATCACCCCAATCGAGGACTCCGATGACCGGTGAGGCGAGCGGGACGTACGTCGGGATGCCGACGTTCCCGACGGCGGCCAGGGAGGCGCTCGGCAACTATCAGCAGCGCAAGAACCTCCACCACGCCACCCACACCATCCGCGACAAGCGAGCGAGGGTGGTCGGGGAGGTCGAGGACTGGGAGGCGCTGCGGGTCGCCGGGGCGGCGATCAAGGACGAGGTGCTGACCCATCTCGACGATTACCTCGTCCAGCTCGAGGAGTCGCTGACCCGGGCCGGCGCGAGGGTGCACTGGGCGCGCGACGCCGCCGAGGCCAACCGGATCGTCACCGGCCTGGTCGAGGCCAAGGTGGCCGGCGATGAGCACCGCGAGGTGGTCAAGGTCAAGTCGATGGCCACTCAGGAGATCGAGCTGAACGAGGCCCTCGAGGCCGCCGGGATCCATGCCTGGGAGACCGATCTGGCCGAGCTGATCGTCCAGCTCGGCCACGACAAGCCGAGCCACATCCTGGTGCCCGCGATCCACCGCAACCGCGCGGAGATCAAGGAGATCTTCACCCACGAGATGGGCAAGGTCGGGCAGCCGGCGCCCGAGGGCCTCACCGCGGAGCCGCGAGTCCTCGCCGAGGCGGCCCGGGTGCACCTGCGTGAGAAGTTCCTGCGCGCGAAGGTGGCGATCTCGGGGGCCAACTTCGCCGTCGCCGAGACCGGCACCCTGGTGGTCGTCGAGTCCGAGGGCAACGGCCGGATGTGCCTGACGCTTCCCGAGACGCTCATCTCGGTGGTCGGCATCGAGAAGGTGGTGCCGAGTGTCGCCGACCTCGAGGTCTTCCTCCAGCTGCTGCCGCGGTCCTCGACCGGTGAGCGGATGAACCCCTACACCTCGATGTGGACCGGCCTCACGCCCGGTGACGGCCCGCAGGAGGTCCACGTGGTGCTGCTCGACAACGGCCGCACCTCCGTGCTGGCCGACGAGCTCGGGCGGCAGGCGCTGCGCTGCATCCGCTGCTCGGCGTGCCTCAACGTCTGCCCGGTCTACGAGCGGGTCGGCGGCCACGCCTACGGCTCGGTCTACCCCGGCCCGATCGGGGCCGTCCTCAACCCGCAGCTGCGTGGCACCGGCTCCGAGATCGACAAGTCGCTGCCCTACGCCTCCTCGCTGTGCGGCGCCTGCTTCGACGTCTGCCCGGTGCGCATCGAGATCCCCGAGCTCCTCGTCCACCTGCGTGCGCGGGTGGTCGAGGAGAAGCGCGGCGGTCTGCCCTCTGGTGAGGAGCTGGCGATGAAGGGCGCGGCCTGGCTCTTCTCCGACGCCACCCGCTGGGAGCGCGCGCAGAAGGGCGCCGAGCTCGGCGGGCGCGTGCTGCGCAAGAAGGACACGCTGGGCCGGATCCCGGGCCTCGGCGCCTGGTCACAGGCCCGCGACGCCCCGAGGCCACCGACCCAGACGTTCCGGAGCTGGTGGAAGCGGGAGAAGGGGAGCCAGGCGTGAGCGCGCGTGAGGAGATCCTCGGCCGGGTCTCGGCCGCACTCTCGGGGGTGCCGCGGTCCGCGCCGGGCGCGACCCAAATCCCGCGGGAGTACGCCACGACGAGCGCGGCCCGCGTCGACGACGTCGCCGCGCTCTTCGTGGAGCGCGTCGAGGACTACCGCGCGGTCGTCACCCGGGTCAGCGAGGACGCTCTCCCCGCGGCGGTGGCGGCCGGGCTCGGGCAGGCGCGCCGGATCGTCGTACCCGCCGGCCTGCCGTCCTCCTGGCTCGCCGTCCTCGACGGGGTGGAGACCGTCACCGACGACGGCGCCCTCTCACCGGCCGACCTCGACGCCTTCGACGGCGTCCTCACCGCCGCCGCCGTCGGCATCGCCCTCACCGGCACGATCGTGCTCGACCACGGCCCCGACCAGGGCCGGCGCGCCCTCACGCTCGTGCCCGACCTGCATGTCTGCGTCGTGCGCACCGACCAGCTCGTCGGCGACGTCCCCGAGGGCGTCGCCCGGCTCGCCACGGCGGTCGCCGCGGGCAGCCCGCTCACCTGGATCAGCGGCCCCTCGGCCACCAGCGACATCGAACTCGAACGGGTCGAGGGCGTCCACGGCCCACGCACCCTGCACGTCCTGCTCGTCGGCTGAATCAACGGGCTGAGTCAGCGGGCCGGGTCAGCGCGCCCGGGTGGCTGGCGGCGCGTTCGGGACCCTCGGCCCGGCGTCGCGACGCCGGGCCCGCGCCCGCACGCACCGTCGCAGCGCGGCAGACTAGGGGCCGCGACGGCCGCCGGCCGTCGTACGACCGACAGACCGGAGAACGGAGAACCTCTTGCCCAGCCCTCAGGGATTCGTCGGCACGACCGCCAACCTCGGCCTCAAGGAGGGCGCTGACGACTTCGCCGTCGTCGCCTCGAGCGCCCCGACGACGAGCGCGGCGGTGTTCACCCGGTCACGCTTCGCCGGCGCGAGCGTCGTGATCAACCGTGAGGCGGACCTCTCCGCCTTCCGCGGCATGGTGACGATCTCGAAGAACGCCAACGTCGCCACGGGTGAGGAGGGGCGTGCGAACGCCCTGGAGGTACGCCGCCTGGCGGCCGAGCTGGTGGGCTGCCGCCCCGAGGAGCTACTGGTCGCGTCGACCGGGGTGATCGGCGTGCAGTACCCCATGGACCTGCTCCGCTCCTCGCTCGGCACGCTCGCCGGCACGGTCGGTCCGCTCGACGCCGACGGCTTCGCCGCGGCGGGCGCGGCGATCATGACGACCGACACCCACCCCAAGGTGGAGACCCGCGCGGTCGGGGCCGCGACCCTCACCGGCGTCGCGAAGGGCGTCGGGATGATCGAGCCCAACATGGCGACGATGTTGGCCTATTTCTTCACCGACGCGGCCGTGCCGGCCGCCGACCTGGACGCGATCTTCCGGCGGGTCGTCGACCGCACCTTCAACGCGGTCAGCATCGACACCGACACCTCCACCTCCGACACCGCGGCCGTCTTCGCCAACGGCCTCGCCGGCGAGGTCGACCTCGCCGCGTTCGAGGAGGCGCTGCACGACTGCGCCCTCGCGCTGGTCAAGCAGATCGCCTCCGACGGCGAGGGCGCCTCCAAGCTCATCTCGGTCACCGTCGCCGGCGCCCGCGACGACGCCCAGGCCAAGCGGGTGGCCAAGACGATCGTCAACTCGCCGCTCGTGAAGACCGCCGTCCACGGCGCCGACCCCAACTGGGGGCGGATCGCCATGGCGATCGGCAAGTGCGAGGACGACCTCGACATCGAGCCCGAGAACGTCGCGATCGCGTTCGGCGGCACCCGGATCTATCCCGGTTCCGTCTCGCCGGAGACCCTCGCCGGCCTGTCGGCCTACCTCCAGGGCAGCGAGGTCTCGATCGAGGTCACGCTCGGCATCGCCGAGGGCGCCTTCACCGTCTACGGCTGCGACCTCACCGAGGGCTACATCCGGATCAACGCCGACTACACGACCTGAGTGCGGGGCCGTCGATTCCCGGGAAAGTGGCCAGTTGTCAGGGAACGAGCCACCTGACAACGGCAGATCTCCCCGGCCGGCCGGGGAAAATCCGATGCGCCGGCCCCTCCTCAGCGGTCGAGCCGGCGTACGACGTCGTCGACCATCGCCTCGAGGACGTGACGGCCGTGCTCGGCGGAGGCACCGGCCGGGTCGCCGAGCACCCCGTTGGGCGAGACCGCGCCCACGCCGCCGGCCATCATGGCCGGGAGGATCTCGGCGAGCGGTGCCGTGTTGCCCGCGGCCGCCCGCTCGAGGCGTACGTCGCCAGGCCGGATGTGCAGCATGAGCGAGGTCTCCGTGTGGCCGGCGTGGAGGTCGACCTCCTCGGTCGCGCACGGCACCCAGGCGACGTCGTGCCCCTCGCCAACCAACTGCTTCACCGCGTCGGCGAGCGTGGGCGCGTTGCCGCCGTGGGCGTTGACGAAGACGACCCGGCCAGCCCAGGTCGCCAGCGACCGGACCAGCTCGACGACGACCAGCCGCAGCGCCTCGGCGCCGATCGACATCGTGCCGGGGAAGCTCTGGTGCTCGCCGCTGTTGCCATAGACCAGCGGGGGCGCGACCAGCCCGCCCGACCGCTCGGCGACCCCCGCCGCGACGGCGGCGGCGATGGCCGAGTCGGTGTCGAACGGCAGGTGCGGCCCGTGCTGCTCGATCGAGCCAACCGGGACGAGGACGAGCGGCTGCTCGGGGACGTCGGGCCAGGCCTGTCCGGCCAGTGCCTGGGTAGTCAGTGCCTGGGGAGTCAGTGCCTGGGTGTCCAGTGCCGGTGTGGTCATGCCGCCCAGGCTGTCACTCGGCGCCGGCCGCGAGACCGACGGTCCCCTCGCGCGGTCCCGGGATGGTGGCCGCGAGGTCCTCGAGCGGGAAGTGGCACGCGACGTGGTGGCCGTTGCCGTGGTCGGTGAGCAGCGGCTCCTCGACCGCGCACTTCTCCTGCGCCCGCGGGCAGCGGGTGCGGAAGCGGCAGCCGCTGGGCGGATCGAGCGGCGACGGCGGCTCACCGGCGAGCGGCACCGGACGGCGAGCGGCCCCGGTCTCCGGGTCGAGGCCGGGGATCGAGTCGAGGAGCGCCCTCGTGTAGGGGTGCCGCGGCGTGAGGTAGAGCTGCTCGGCCGGCCCGACCTCGGCGAGCTGACCGAGGTGCATGACGGCGACCCGGTCGCTCACCTGCTTCACCGTCGCGAGGTCGTGCGCGATGAAGAGGTAGGACAGCCCGAGCTCGGAGCGCAGCTTCTCGAAGAGGTTGAGCACCTGCGCCTGGATCAGCACGTCGAGCGAGGAGATCGCCTCGTCGCAGATGATCAGGGCCGGGTTGAGCGCGATGGCCCGCGCGATCGCGACGCGCTGCGCCTGGCCGCCCGAGAGCTCGAGCGGACGCCGCCGGCAGTACGTCGCCGGGTCGAGCCCGACCAGATTGAGCAGCTCGTGCACCCGCTCCCGACGCGCGTCACGGGAGAGCCCGCCCTGCGCCAGCAGCGGCTCGGCGACCACGTCCTCCACCCGCCAGCGCGGGTTCAGCGAGCCGAACGGGTCCTGGTAGACCATCTGCATGTCGTGCCGGGCCTTCTTGAGGCCGTGGTGCGACAGGGTCATCAGGTCCTGACCGCGGAAGACGACCTCGCCCGACTTCGCCCGGGGCGCCTGGATGATCGAGCGCGCCAGCGTCGACTTGCCCGACCCGGTCTCGCCGACGATGCCGAGCGTCTCCCCCGGCATCAGGTCGAAGGACACGTTGGAGACCGCGTGCACGACACCCGTCTTCACGCCCCCCACGCCCCGGCTCACGAACTCCTGGACGAGGTTGCGGACGCTGAGGAGCGGCTCCGTGGTCGCGGCGGCGTGCGCGCCGGTCTTCTCCTGCTCGACGACGCTCACGCCTCGCCTCCCTTGCTCAGTGGGTTGCCGGTCGCGGCCGGCGTACCGGTCGCTGCGGTCGATCCGTTGCGTGCGGCCTCCGCCGCCGGCGTACGACGGCTCTCGGCCGGGTGCCAACAGGCGAACCAGTGCCCCGGCTCGTGCTCGTCGAGGGTCGGCGCCACGGCGCAGTCGTCCTGGGCGTTGACGCACCGCGGGCGGAACGCGCAGCCCTGCGGCAGCGCGCTCAGGTCCGGCGGCTGGCCGCCGATGACGGGCAGCAGGCTGTGGGCCTGGGTCGTCAGCTGCGGGATCGCGCCGAGGAGCGCCCGGGTGTAGGGCATCCGGACGTTGGAGAAGAGATCCTCGGTCTCGGCGTACTCGACCGCCTTGCCGGCGTACATGACGAGCACCTCCTGGGCATAGCTCGCCGCCAGCCCGAGGTCGTGGCTGATCATGATGACCGCCATCCCGAGCCGCTCCTGGAGGTCGACGAGGAGCTCCATGATCTGCGCCTGGGTGGTCACGTCGAGCGCTGTGGTGGCCTCGTCCGCGATGAGCACCTTGGGGTCGCCGGCGAGCGCGATCGCGATCATGACGCGCTGACGCATGCCGCCGGAGAGCTGGTGGGGGTACTCGTGGAAGCGTCGCTCCGGCGCGGGCAGGCGGACGAGCTTGAGCAGCTCGATGGCCCGCGCCTGGGCGCCCTTCTTGTCCAGGCCGTTGCGCTCGCTGTGGGCGCGGATCGCCTCGACGATCTGCGCCCCGATCCGCATGGTCGGGTTGAGCGAGCGCGCCGGGTCCTGGAAGACCATGGCGAGGTCGCAGCCACGCAGGCGTCGCATCGCCTTCTCGCTCATCCCGACCAGCTCGGTGTCGCCGAGCCGGGCCGAGCCCGTGACGCGCGCGCTCGGCGGCAGCAGACCCATCAGCGCCCGCGTGCTCACGCTCTTGCCCGAGCCGGACTCCCCGATGATGGCGAGCATCTCGCCCGCCCTCACCTCGTAGGAGAGTCCGTTGACCGCGTGCACGGTCCGGCCCTCGCGGGAGAACGCGACCCGCAGGTCGGTCACCTCGAGGACCGCCTCACGGGTCTCCCCGCGCCCGGCCTTGCGCCGGGGCGAGGGCCGGGAGCCGGGGACCGTGAGTCCTTCGGGGGCCACGGCCGGTCCGCGGGTCGCCACCGGTGCGCCGGTGAGGTCGCTCAGGGTCTCGTGCGAGGCGTTCATCGGCCGCTCCATCGGGCTCGGAGGTTCTCGCCCAGCTGGTTGAAGGCCAGCACCGTCACCAGCAGCGCGATGCTCGGCCAGACCACCTCGAGCGGTGTCGCCGACATGCTCTGCTGCCCGTCGAAGATCATGTTCCCCCAGCTGGGCGCGGGGGCCGGGATCCCGAGGCCGAGGAAGCTCAGCGCACCCTCGGTGACGATGACGATGCCCATGCCGAGCGCCGCGAAGCTGATCAGCTGCGGCGCGACGTTGGGGGCGACGTGGCGCAGCAGGATGCGCCATGTGGGACTGCCGCACAGCTGTGCGGCCTGCATGAACGGCATCTCCCGCAGGCGGAGCGTCGAGGAGCGCGCGATGCGCGCCACGGCCGGGACCGAGAAGAACGCCAGCGCGAAGATCGTGTTGCGCTTGCTGGGGCCCAGGCTCTGCGCCACCGCGAGGGTGAGGACGAGCGAGGGGAACGCGATCAGCACGTCGAGGAGACGCATGACGATCGTGTCGAACAGCCCGCCGACGTACGCCGAGACGGCGCCGATCGTCCCGCCGATGACGATGCCGATCACGTTGACCGAGATGCCGATCAGCAGGGACGCCTGTCCACCGCTGAGGAGACGGGAGAGGACGTCGTTGCCGTTGGAGTCGGTCCCGAGCAGGTGCCCCGGCGAGAACGGCCCCTGACCGGACTCCAGGACGTCGCCACCGGTCGCCCCGGGGATCGGCAGGACCGTGGGTCCGAGGAAGCAGATGGCCAGGATGAAGATCACCGTGCCGGCGGGGATCCAGGTGCGCATCCAGGCCCGCCACCGTCCGCGGGGCTTGGCCCCCGCGGCGACGACGGCGCTCTCGAGCTGCGCACTGGACGCGTCAATGACTGCCATAGCGGATCCTCGGGTCGAGTACGGCGTACAGGACGTCGACGAGCAGGTTCGCGAGCACCGCGATGGCCGCGAAGATGATCACCAGGTCCTGGACGACCACCGTGTCGCGGGTGTTGACCCCTTGCAGCAGCAGCTGCCCGAGGCCCGGGAGGGCGAAGATCTGCTCGATGATGACGGTGCCTCCGACAAGGGTCCCGATGTTGAGACCCACGATCGTGATGAGGCCGAAGGAGGAGTTGCGGAACGCGTGGCTCCACAGCACCCGCCAGGGGCCGACCCCCTTCGCGCGGGCGGTGTCGACGTAGTCCTCACCCTGCATCTGGTCGACGATGTCCCCCCGCAGGAAGCGGGTGTAGAAGCAGAACAGCGGGATCGCCATCGCCAGTGTCGGCAGGATCATCGACTTCAGGTTGCCGCCGATCCCGTCGGAGATATGGACGTAGCCGATCGCCGGCAGCCAGCCGAGCTCGACGGCGAAGACCAGGACCAGGAGCAGCGCGAGGACGTAGTTCGCGACCGCCAGCCCGGTCATCGAGCAGACCATGCTCACCCGGTCGAAGAGACCACCGGGCCAGCGGGCCGCCAGCAGCGCGACCGGGACGGCCACGCCGAGCGAGACGATGAACGAGAGGACGACGAGCTCGGCGGTGACCGCCCAGCGGTCGCCGAGCATGCTGCTCATGGACTGGCTGCTCACCATCGAGATGCCCAGGTCGCCGTGCAGCGCCCCGGTCAGCCAGTCCCAGTAGCGCGCCGGTCCGGACTTGTCCAGGCCGTACTGCTGGCGGAGCGCCTCGACCTGCTGGTCGGTGGCGTTCATGCCGAGCATGGCCCGGGCCGGGTCCCCGGGGATGAGGCTGAGCACCCAGAAGGTCAGCACGCTCACCCCGAAGAGGATCGGGATGGCCATGACGACCCGCTTGACGATCAGCCTCAGCAGCGGGGAGCCGGCCACCCGGCCGAGGCGGCCGAAGCCGCTCCCGGACCGGGTGGGCAGGAGACCCGAGACTGCGCTCACTGCTCTCTCCAGACCTCGTCCCAGAGGACCTGGGTGTTGACGGCGAGCGCCGGGATCGGGGTCGTCAGACCCGGACCGTGGACGCCCTTGGCGGCGACGTTCGCCGGGCTGAACGCGAACCCGAACGGGGCGTAGGCCTTGTCGGAGATGTACTTCGCGGCCTGCTGGTAGAGCTCGTCACGCTTGGTGCTGTCGGTGGTCGCACCGGCCTGGGCGAACAGGTTGTCCAGCTTCGGGTCCTTGACGCCGGTGAACGGCGAGGTCGAGGCGAAGCGGAACGCCACGCCGACGCCGGCGGCCGGGTCCCAGGCGCCCGCGGTCTGCAGCATCGCCTGCCAGTTCCCGCCGGTGAAGGCCTGGATCACGCCGGTGAGCTGCAGCGAGTTGGTCTTGACCTTGATGCCGGCCTTCTCCCACTGGGTCTGCAGCGCGGTCATCACCTGGTTGGCGGTGTAGATGTTCGTGGTGCCCAGGTTGATGGTGAGCCCGCCCAGCTCCTTGACCAGCTGCTTGGCCTTGGCGAGGTCGTAGTTGCGGTAGCCCGGCACGCTCTTGTGGTAGAAGAGCCCGCCCGGACCGGCGAAGGAGCCGCTGACCGGCAGGTCCTCCTTGAAGAGGCCCTTGCTGATCGCCGAGAAGTCGGTCGCGTAGTAGATCGCCTCGCGCGCCTTGATGTTGTTGAACGGCGCCTTCATCGTGTTGAGCTGGACGACGTACGGCGAGGTCGGCGGACCGAGCGTGATGGTGAACTTCGAGTTCTTCTGCGCCTGGTTGATCAGCGGCACGGTGCTCATGCCCTCGTAGGCGTCGGCCTGGCCGGCCTCGAGCGCCTGGTAGGCGGGCTGGTCGCCGCCGATCGACTTGAAGGTCAGGTTGTCGAGGTAGGGCTGCCCGGACTTGAAGTAGTTCGGGTTCTTCTTCAGCACGAGCTCCGAGCTGAGCTGGTCGCTGACGACGGTGAACGGGCCCGCGCCGACCGGGGCCACCTTGAACTTCGCGGCACCCATCTTCTCGAACGCCGTCTTCGAGGCGATCCAGTTGATGTTGCTGATCGGGAAGTTGCTGATCAGCGCGCCGTTCGGCTGCGCCATGTGGATGACGACCGTCAGGTTGTCCTTGGCGACGATCGGGTCCTTCTTGGCCAGCTGCCAGGTCGGGGCGCAGCTGCACGGCGACTTCGAGTCGCGCAGCATGTTCCACACGACGGTCTTGGCGTCCATCGGCGTGCCGTCGCTGAACTTGATGCCGGGCCGCAGCTTGATGGTCATGGTCTTGCCGCCGTCGGAGAACGAGTAGTTCTCGGCCTGGTTGGGCACGATCTTGGCGTTCTCGCCGTTGTCGTCGGCCTCGAGCAGGAAGAGTCCTCCGAAGATGGACTGCATCTGCGGCAGGTTGGCACCGCCGGTGGTGTTGGTGGCGGGGTCCAGGCCGGAGGCGAAGCCGCCGGCGAACCCGCTGTCCTCCAGGACGGTCAGGCTTCCGCCCGCCTGGGGCTTGCCGACGTTGACACCGGCCTCACCGTTGTTGCTGTTGGTGTTCGAGGACGAGCCGCAGGCGGTGGCGGCCAGGGCGACGGCGAGCAACCCGGCGACCGGGCCGAGCAGCCGTGCCCTCCGGTTGACATTCGCGATTCTTCTCACGTGATGCTCCGCTCCGGAGTAGGACTCAAGTGGGTGGTCGGGGTCGGCCCGAGCGACACCCGTCCCGGTCCTGTGACCGGGATCACGTCGTCAGCCTCGCGGGGTGCGGCATCGCGTTCCACGCCGCTTCCGTCCGACGAAAGGGAAGTCCGGCGAGTCGGCTCCGCCGCGGACGAACCCCGGTTTCTCTTCCGTACGACGGCAAGAACGCGCCTCCATGAAGGTGCCTGTCGGCCCGGGAAACGAACGACGCCGGCCCACCGCGGGAGCGGCGGGCCGGCGTCGTCGGGATGTGCAGGTCAGGCGGTCGGGACCGGTGCCTCGAGGCCGAGCCAGCGGTAGGCGTTGCGCCAGCCGATGTCGTCGAGCTGGTCCGCAGGCAGGTCCATCGACTTCAGCGTCCGGGCGGCCGGGTCCTCGCGCGGCATCGCCGGGAAGTCCGAGCCGACCAGCAGCCGGTCCGCCCCGAAGAGGTCGATGAGGTAGCGCAGCGTGCGCCGGTCGAAGACGAGCGAGTCGTAGTAGAACCGGCGGGCGTACTCCAGCGGCGAGGGCCCGTCGTCGGGCATCACGGCCCGCTCCGGGTTCTTCGGCTCCTCGTTCCACGAGCCGCCCCAGAAGTAGTTCGCCCGCGGCAGCATCATGGCCAGCCCGCCGGCGGCGTGGCTGAAGGAGATCCGCAGGTCCGGACACTTGGCCGCCGTGCCCCCCAGGATCATCGAGGCCGCGGCGTACACGCCCTCGATGCCGACGACGTAGGTGCCCATGGCCGACATCGGCAGCCGGTCGTTGGGTGACGGCATGGCGTGGACGAAGACCGAGAGGCCGAGCCGCTCGACCTCCTCGAAGAACGGCAGGAACTTCTCGTCGCCGATCGAGGAGCCGAGGATGTTGGAGGCGATCTCGACACCGCGCAGGCCGAGGTCCTTGACCGCCTTGAGCTCGGCGGTCGCGGCGTCGGGGTCCTGCATCGGCACCATGCCGAGACCGTGCATCCGCTGCGGGTCATGGGCGACCACGCCGGCGGTGAACTCGTTGACGTGGCGCGCCAGCGCGAGCCCGTCGGCGACGTCGAGGTCGTAGCGCAGCAACGGCGGCATCGGCGTCAGCACCTCGGCGTCGACGCCGGCGGCGTCCATCGCCTCGATGCGTCGCTCGGCCTCGAAGAAGACCTCCTTGGCCGGGAAGCGCATCTGCCCGAAGACCAGCAGCCGGTCCTTCGAGCCCTCGATCGGCTCCATCGACGGGAAGCACTCGGGGGCGTCCGCCGGATAGTCCTTCGGCAGCAGGTGGGCGTGAGCGTCGACGATCACGGAGGGCCTCCTCAGGCGAAGTTGGGGTGGATGGAGACGTGGACGGGGGGTACGTCGGAGGGCGCATCGCCACTGAGCGTGTCGATCGCCAGCGCGGCGTCGTCGAGCCCGAACGTGTGGGTGTGGAGACGCTCGAGCGGGAAGGCGCGCGACTCGATGAGCCGGATCGCCTCCTCATAGCCCCGGTAGTCCACGCCGAACGCGCCCTTGATGGAGAGCGCCCGGTTGATGATCAGGTCGGTGACCAGCGGGATCTCCCGGTGACCCTTGAGCCCCGCGAGGACGACCCGGCCGCCGTGCTTGACCACCTTGAACGCGTCGGTGATGGGACCGGCGGCCATCGGGGTGAGCTCGAGCGCGACGTCGGCCATCCGGCCGTCGGTGAGGTCGGCGACGACCTCGACGATGTCCTGGCCGCCCTCGCCGACGACGACCGTGTGGTCGGCGCCGAACTCCTCGGCGAGCGCCAGCTTGTGGGCGTCGGACTCCAGACCGGTGACGATGATCTTCCCGGCCCCGGCCGCCTTCGCGGCGATGACGGCCATCAGTCCGCGCTGGCCGGCGCCGAGGACGACGAGGGTGTCGCCCAGGCCGACCTCTCCGAGGTGGACGGCCCAGCGGACGCCGGCGCCCATCGGGTTGTACATCGCGGCCACCTCGGCCGGCAGGGTCTTGTCGATCTTGTGGACGACGGAGGTGGGCGAGAGGTACATGTACTCGGCGAAGCCGCCCCACAGGATCGGCTCGACGTCGATGCCGGTGACCCCGTGGCCGTACTTCCGGTTGCGGCAGGCCTGGTAGCGCCCGGTCAGGCAGTCCGCGCAGGCGCGGCAGGGCACGACGACCTCGAGCGCGACCCGGTCGCCCGGCTCCACGCCGAACCGCTTGGCCGCCTCCTCGCCGATCTCCTCGACGATGCCCATCGGCTCGTGGCCGGGGATGAACGGCTTGGAGTTCATCCCCATGTGGCCGCGGTAGGTCTCCACGTCGCTGCCGCAGATCCCGTTGGCCTCGACCCGGATCAGCCCGTCGTCGGGACCGATGGTCGGACGCCGGAACTCCCGCATCTCGATCTGCTTGGGTCCGACCTGTACGGCCGCGCGGACCAGGTCACTCATGCTTGCGCTCCTGTGGTGAGGGGGTCGGGGATGGCGAGCGAGGTGCCCGACCAGTCCGCGAAGAACCGCACGACCATCGAGATGCCGGCGTTGCGCGCGCCGGCGACCGCGATGAGGAGGTTCTTCGGGTCGGCGCTGGCGAGCGTCCGCTGGAACTCGTCCGGCGGGAGGGTGCCGTCGGGCGCGCGGACCCCCTGCTTGGCGTCCTTGCCCACGGCGGCGAGCTGGGCCGACGTACGCCCGGCGTGCTCCCAGAGCCATTCCCGGATCCGGTCCCGGTCATAGCCGGCGTTGGCCAGCAGCTGGGCGTGCTCGGGGCAGAAGATGATGCCCGCGCCGGCGTGGGTGAAGATCCACGACCCGGAGCGGCCGATCGTGTCCGCGAAGTCGGCGAGCAGCTGCTCGGCACTGTTGGTGTGACGGTTGTCGACGTACTCGCAGGTGCGCAGCAGCGTCGTCGTGACCGCGTTGCCGGTGACGCCGTGGGTCTCGGCGAGGGGCGCCCACGGGCTCTCCTCCTCGTTCTCCCCCAGGCAGATCTGCCAGCGGCCGGGGAGGCCCTGGGTCGCCTGCTCGAGCTCGTGCGGGTGGATGCCGTAGCCGTTGCGGACGATCAGCCCGATGGCCCGTGCGATCGTCATGTTGGGCCGGAAGCCGGGCCCGAACACGCCGCCGGCGGAGTTGAAGCCCAGCTCCTTGCGGATCGGGCCGTTGACGATGATCAACGGCGCCGGGCCGCTGGTCGACTGCCAGCCACCACCGGTGGTGGTGCGCTCACGGCAGAGCGACTCCCACACGGCGAGCACGATCGGGAAGTACGACGGCAGGCAGCCCGCCATGGCGGCGTTGATCGCGGCGGTCTCGACGGTGAGGCTCCGGTCGAGCTGCGGCAGGTGGCCGATCACCTCGTCGGGTGCCTTGTCGACCGTCGCCAGGAACCGGTCGACCAGCGCCCTCGTCGCGGGGACGAGCGGCAGCCCGTCGGACCAGCCCTGGGTGTAGCAGTGCTCGATCGCGAGCTGGGCGGCGTCGGGGTCGAGCTCCGTCACCGGAGCCCCCTCGGGAGCGGCGGTCACCGATCGCCTCCGCTCGTCGCGGCCTGCTCGGTGAGCGTGGCGACGATCTCCGGCAGCAGCTGCTTGGCGCGGGCCGCGACCTGGTCGGGCTCGAGGATCGCCATCGGGTGCTGGGTGACGATCCACTCGTAGTCGGGCGCACCCTGCATGTTCGCCATCGTCTTGCCGGTCACCACGAAGGCGTCGGTCAGGACGACGGCGGCGGGCAGCCCGGCACGCTCGAAGTTGATCCCGTCCGCCACCGCGGCGGCGCTGCAGGAGCCGCAGTCGCCGACGCCGGTGATGACGACGTCACAGCTGGTCTTGTAGCGGTCGACGATGTCCTGGTCGACCGGCACGGAGAAGCTGCGCTTGGTCTCGACGATGCCGACCTCGGCCGCCCCGTGCTCGGAGACCAGCAGCCTGCCGACCTCCTGCAGGAACAGCATGGCGTTGTGCTTCGTGTTGTCGAGCAGCCCGATTCGGGCGCCCTTGAGATCGGTACGGCGGGGCGCCAGCCCCTCCAGCGAGGGCTTGTCGCCCTCGCCGGAGCGCGCCCGGCCGGTCGGATCGAGGATCGCGTTCGGCATGGATCTCCTCCTCTGCGGAGTGTCAGTTCTCGTGGACGATCACGCCGCGGATGTTCTTGCCGGCGTTGAGGTCCTCGTAGGCCTCGTTGACCTGGTCGAGGGAGTACTTGCGGGTGATGAGCTCGTCGAGCTTGAGGTCCCCCGACCGGTAGAGGCCGAGCAGCTTGGGGATGTCGTAGAGCGGGTTGCAGTCGCCGAAGAGGGCGCCGCGGATCTGCCGCTGATAGCTGATGAGCATCCCGGCGTGGACGTGGACGGCCTTCTCGTCGATGTGGCCGACCGCGGTGATGGTGGTCTTGCCGCCCTTGCCCGTCATGGCGACCGCGGCATTGACCATCTCCTCGGTCACCGCGTTGGGCGTCATGATGCAGTGGTCGGCGAGCTGGCCCCAGGTCTCGGCGACGACGAAGTCGCGCGCCTCCTCGTGGGACGCGAAGGCGTGGGTCGCCCCGAAGATCTTGGCGTGGTCCCGCTTGAACTCCACCGGGTCGACGACCACGACGTTCTTGGCGCCCGCGTAGCGCGCACCCTGGACGGCGTTGCTGCCCACGCCGCCGGCCCCGAAGACGACGACGGTGTCGCCCGGCTTCACGCCGGCGGCGTACACCGCCGAGCCCCAGCCGGTCGGCACGCCGCAGCCCACGAGCGAGGCGACCTCGAACGGGATGTCGTCGGCGAGCGGCACGACCGCCCACTCCGAGACCACGGCGTACTGGCTGAAGGTGCCGAGCGAGCAGAACCCGCCCAGGTCCTCGCCGTCCTGGGTGTGGAAGCGGAAGGTCCCGTCGAGGAACATTCCGCTGCCGGCGTTCAGGCCCTTGACGCACATGTTCTGGTGGCCGGTCGAGCACGGCCGGCAGGCGCCGCAGGCGGGGATGTAGGAGCAGACGACCCGGTCCCCGGGCTTGACCCGACGGACGTTCGGGCCGACCGACTCGACGTAGCCCGCGCCCTCGTGGCCACCCACCATCGGGAAGCGCACGGGCGCGTCACCGGCGGTGATGTGGTCATCGGAGTGGCACAGCCCGGAGGCGACGAACTTGACCCGGACCTCGTGCTCCTTGGGGTCGTCCAGCAGCAGGTCGGTCATCTCCCAGCCGATGTGGGGTCCGCGGGCGACGGCGGCGTGCGTGGTGATGGTGCTCATGACTCTCCTCTTCCTGGCCTCTCTGGCTCTCGCCCGTCAGTCCTGCGCCTGCTCGGCGCGCAGCGGGGTGCGCGGCGCCGGCGGGACGGCGCCCCGCATCGACACCGTCTTGACCTGGGTCCAGTCGAGGACCGAGTCGGCGCCCATGGTGCGACCGAAGCCGCTGTTCTTGTAGCCGCCGAACGGGCCGCCGATGACGCCGGCGCCCAGGGCGTTGTTGACGCCCACCTGGCCGGCCTGCAGCTTCCGGCTCATGCGTACGGCGGTCCCGACGTCGCGCGTCCAGACCGAGGCCACCAGGCCGTAGTCGGTCCCGTTCGCGACCTCGACGGCCTCGGTCTCGTCGTCCACGGCGATGACCGACAGGACCGGGCCGAAGATCTCCTCCTGGGCGATCCGCATGTCGGCCGAGACGCCCGCGAACAGCGTCGGCTCGACGAAGAAGCCCCGGTCGTAGCCGCTCGGCACGCCACCACCGGTGACGACCTCCGCGCCGGCCTCGCGGCCGAGGTCGATGTAGCCGAGCACCCGCTCGTGCTGCCTGGCGCTGATGAGCGGCCCCATGTTGACCGACTCGTGCCAGGCGCCGACGCGGACCTGCCGCATCTCGGCGGCGAGCCGCTCGACCAGCTCGTCGTGGATGCTGCGCTGCACCACGACGCGCGAGCCGGCGGCGCAGATCTGGCCGGTGTTGAGGGTGATGCCCTGGACCATCGCCGGGACGGCGGCGTCGAGGTCGGCGTCGGCGAAGACCACCTGCGGCGACTTGCCGCCGAGCTCCAGGTGGAGCGGGATGAGGTTCTTCGCGCAGGCCTCCATCACCGCGGCGCCCGTCTGCGGGGAGCCGGTGAATCCCATCCGGCGGATGCGCGGGTGGGCCGGGATCGCCGCACCCGCCTCGCCGCCGTACCCGGTGACGACGTTGATGACGCCCGGCGGGATACCGGCCTCGAGAGCCAGCTTGGCCAGGGCCAGCGGGGTCAGCGGCGCGTCCTCGGCCGGCTTGATGACGATCGTGTTGCCGGCGGCGATCGCGGCGCCCACCTCGGTCGCGAACATCGGACCCGGGGCGTTCCACGGGATGATCGCGCCGACGACGCCGTACGGCTCACGGAGCGTGAAGCCGACCTGCTCGGGCGAGTACGTCGGCAGGCTGACGCCCTGGACCTTGTCGGCCTGGCCGGCGATGAAGCGGAGCTGGCCGGCCATCGGCGGCGGGCCCCAGCTCGGGCGGCCGACCTCCTGGGACTCGATCTGGTCGAGCTCGGCGTTGTGCTGCTCGATCAGGTTCGCCCAGGCGAAGAGCAGGTTGGCGCGGACGGTGGCCGGCAGGTCGCGCCAGGCGGGGAAGGCCCGCTCGGCGGCCTGGACGGCCGCCTCCACGTCGTCGGCCGTGCCGCGCGGGACCCGGGCGAGGAGCTCGACCGTGGCGGGGTTGATGACGTCGATGGTGTCGCCGCTGCTCGACGGGACCCAGTCGCCGCCGATCAGCATGGCGCCGTCGACGACGAGCGAGGAGTCGAGGGTGGGGCGTCCGGTGGTGTTCTCGGTGATGGTCATGTGTGTCGTGGCCCTCAGTGCTCGTGGATGATGACGCCGCGGATGTTCTTGCCGTTCAACATGTCGTCGTAGCCCTGGTTGACGTCCTCGAGCCGGTACTTCCTCGTGATCAGCTCGTCGAGCTTGAGGTGGCCGGTGCGGTAGAGGCTCAGCAGGCGCGGCACGTCGTAGAGCGGGTTGCAGGCGCCGAAGATCGCGCCCTGGATGCGGCGCTGGTAGCCGATCAGCATCCCCGGGTTCTCATCGATCCAGCCGTTGCCGACGGCGGTGATGGTGACCTGGCCGCTCTTGCCGATCATGTCGATGGCGTCGTGGATGACCTCGTCGTGGAGGATGCCGACGGTGATGATCGCGTGGTCGGCGAGCTCGCCCCAGGTGGACTCCACCACGAAGTCCTTGGCCTCCTTGGCCGAGGCGAAGGTGTGGGTCGCGCCGAAGGTCATCGCCATCTCGCGCTTGAACTCGACCGGGTCGACGACGATGACGCGCTGCGCGCCGGCGTACGCCGCTCCCTGGACCGCGTTGCTGCCGACGCCGCCGGCACCGAAGATGACGACGGTCTGACCGGCGCGTACGCCGGCGGCGTGGACCGCCGAGCCCCAGCCGGTCGGGACGCCGCAGCCGACGAGCGAGGCCACCTCGAACGGGATGTCCTCGGGGATCGGGATGCAGGAGTTCTCCATGACGACGCCGTACTGGCTGAACGTGCCGAGCACGCACAGGCCGCCGTAGTCCTCGCCGTCCTTGTGGAAGCGGAAGCCGCCGCCACCGGTGAGCATCTCGCCGATGCCCGCGTTCTTGCCCTCGTCGCAGAGGTTCTGGTGGCCGGTGGAGCAGTAGCGGCACTCGCCGCACGCGGGGATGAACGAGCAGACCACGTGGTCGCCGACCTTGACCCGCGTCACCCCCTCGCCGACGGCGTCGACGATGCCGGCCCCTTCGTGGCCACCGACGACGGGCAGCCGCATGGGCGCGTCGCCCTTCTGGATGTGGTCGTCGGAGTGGCAGAGGCCGGAGGCGTAGTACTTGATCCGGACCTCGTTGGCCCTCGGCTCGTCGAGCTCGAGCTCGGTGATCTCCCAGGGCTGGCCCGGTGCAAGGCACACGGCGGCGCGGGTGGTCACGGTCATGTGGACCCCCTTCTGAGGTGCTCAGTGGTGATTGGGGTGGAGTCGGTGATGCTGCAGCGGCGCGGCGCACGATCCGGAGGACGGCTCCGCAGCCGATCACCACCGTCTCCCGCGTGACCTGTGCCACACCACGTTCCTTTCGTGGCACGGAAGGACCGGCCGAAGAAGGAGCCATGGCGCGCGGCGCCCAGCCCCGCCGGACGGCGGGCTTCTGCGCCATGGAAGAGACCCGACGCGCGCGGGACCCGACAAAGGGCCATTGACCAGTGTGACCTGAGTCACTACCTTGCTGAGGGAAGAGCCGGGCGCCGCGCATCCTGCCGACGGTGTGCCGGCGCACGAGGACACGGCATGGATGGTCAGGACGCGAGCCGTTCGGCTCCGGGAAATCGCCAGGTCACCAGACGCTCCCTCCTGCGGGGCGCGGGGTTCAGCGCTGCGGCCCTCGGCACGAGCAGCGCCCTGGCGGCGTGCGGCTCGGGCATCAAGGGCGCCAGCTCCGGCGGCTCCAAGAGCGTCACCATCGGCTGGGTCCACCCGATCACCGGCTCCCTCGCCGGCTTCGGCGCCCCGGACCGGTGGCTGACCTCCCAGGTGATGAAGACGTCGCAGTTCGCGAAGGGGATGAAGATCGGCGGCAAGACCTTCGACGTCGTCATCAAGTCCTACGACAGCCAGTCGGACCCCACCCGCGCCGGCAACCTCGCCCGGCAGGCGATCCTGCAGGACCACGTCGACCTGCTCTTCGCCTCGTCGACCCCCGAGACGGTCAACGCGGTCGCGAGCCAGGCCGAGACCCTCGGCACGCCCCTGGTGTGCGCCAACGTGCCGTGGGAGTCGTGGTACATCAACCTCGGCGGCAACCCTGCGAAGCCGACGCTGAAGCCGACCTACACCGTGATGTACTTCCTCGGCGCCGAACACCTCATCCAGTGCTTCGTGCCCATGTGGAACCGCATCCACGACAGGCTCCACACGGGCAAGGTGGTGGCGGCCGCGTTCCCGAACGACTCCGACGGCAACGCCTTCCGCGAGGTTTTCCCACCGATCGCGAAGGCCGCGGGCTACCAGATGAAGCTGTCCTCGGCCTACACCGACGGGCTGACGAACTATTCATCGATGATCGCTCAGTTCAAGGCGGCGAAGGCCGACTTCTTCACCAACGTCCCGCTGCCGCCGGACTTCGCCACGATGTGGAAGCAGTCGGTCCAGCAGGGCTTCCGACCCCGGCTCGCCACGGTGGCCAAGGTGCTGCTCTTCCCGCCGGACGCCTATGCGCTCGGCTCCCTCGTGGAGAACGTCGCCACCGACTCCTGGTGGGTGCCCACCCTGCCGTGGACCTCGTCGTTCACGGGACAGACCTGCCAACAGGTCGCCGACGCGTTCACCGCCGCCGGGCTGGGCCAGCCGAACGCCAACATCAGCAACTACAGCCTCTTCGAGATCGCCCATGCTGCGCTGACCGCCGTCGACGACCCGCACGACAAGTCGGCCCTGGCGGCCGCCCTGCACGAGGTCAAGGTCGACGGGCTGGCGGGTCCGCTCGACTTCACCTCGAGCAAGAACCCCGCTCCGGGCGTGGTCATCACCCCGCCCGTGGGGATCCAGTGGCAGAAGGGCGGCAAGTACCCGTTGGAGGCGAAGGTCGTCGACAACACCCTGCAGCCGCAGGCGAAGATCAACGGCGACCTGCTCCCGACCTTCGCGTGACCCGATGGCCGGCGCGCTGCTCGAGCTCGACCGGGTGACGAAGCGGTTCGGCCGGGTCGTCATCGCGGACGACCTCTCGCTCGCCGTCGCGGCCGGAGACACGGTCGGGGTCGTGGGCCCGAACGGCGCCGGCAAGACCAGCCTGTTCGGCCTCATCTCGGGTGACCTGGCGCCGGACGCCGGCCAGGTCGTCTTCGACGGAGCCCCGGTGACCCGTCTCGACGCCGCGGCCCGCTGTCGGCTCGGGATCGGGCGGACCTACCAGGTGCCGCGACCCTTCGGCGACATGACCGTGTTCGAGAACGTCCTCGTCGCCGCCCAGCAGGGCGGCGGCCTGCGGCGACGGGCGAGCTACGCCGCCGCGGCCTGGGCGCTCGAGGCGACCGCCATGACCCGTCAGGCGAACGTTCCGGCCGGCAGGCTCGGGCTGCTGCAGCGCAAGCGGCTCGAGATCGCGCGGGCGGTCGCGTCCCACCCCCGGCTGCTGCTCCTCGACGAGGTCGCCGGCGGGCTCACCGACCCCGAGGTCGCGCAACTCGTCGGGATCGTGCGCGCCTTCAACGCCGAGGGGATGGCGGTGGTCTGGATCGAGCACGTGGTCCGTGCCCTCACCGCCGTCGTCGACCGCCTGATCTGTCTCGCCGGCGGCGTCTTCGTCGGCGACGGCGACCCGGCCGCCGTCCTCGCCGACCCGCGGGTGCGCGAGGTCTTCCTCGGCAACGACGTGACCCGGGGCCTCGACGGCTCGCCGCACCCCGACGAGGCCGTCGGGAGCGACCGATGACCCAGCCCGCCGTCGTACGCCCGCTGCTGGAGATCCGCGACCTCACCGTCTTCCACGGCCAGCTGCGAGCGCTCTCCGGCATCTCGCTGGAGGTCCAGCCCGGCGCGGTCGAGGCGATCATCGGCGCGAACGGCGCCGGGAAGTCGACGCTGCTGCGCACGATCGCCGGTCTGCACCACCCGTCCCAGGGGTCCGTGCTCCTCGACGGGGAGGACGTGACCCGGACCCGGCCGGCGCGACGGGCCCGCGCCGGGATCGCGATGGTGCCGGAAGGCCGACGGCTCTTCCCCTCGCTGACCGTCGAGGAGAACCTGCGGGTCGGCGCAAGCTACGCGCGGCGCGGCCCCTGGAGCATCGACAGCGTCTACGACCTCTTCGGCTGGATGCGCGAGCGCCGGCGGCAGAAGGCCGCGCAACTGTCCGGCGGCGAGCAGCAGGCGGTCGCGATCGGGCGGGCGCTCGTGGCCAATCCGCGCGTGCTGCTGCTCGATGAGCTCTCGCTCGGACTGGCGCCGGTCGTGGTCGAGCGCATCTACACCACGCTGCCGCAACTCCTCGCCGCAGGGCTGACCGTGCTGCTCGTCGAGCAGGACGTCGGCCAGGCCCTGCAGGTGGCGTCGCGGGTCCACTGCCTGCTCGAGGGGCGCACCACCCTCACCGGGCTCCCCTCGCAGCTGACCAGGGAGCAGGTCGAGGCGGCGTACTTCGGACTCCGCGGGGCGACGACGGGAGGCGTGGGTCATGGCGTGGCTTGATGCCGTCCTCCAGGGGGCGCTGACCGGTGGCCTCTACGCGCTGTTCGCCTGCGGCCTCTCCCTGCTCTTCGGGGTGATGAAGGTGGTCAACCTGGCGCACGGCGACCTGGCCGTGGTCGCGGGGTACGTCGCGGTCGGCATCATCACGGTGACCCACGTCCCCGTCCTGTGGTCCTTCCTCATCGTGGTGCCGGTGATGGGCGTGGCCGGCTACCTGCTGCAGCGCTCGGTGATCCAGGCCGCGCTCGCGCGCGGCGAGCTCACGACGCTCATCGTCACGTTCGGGCTCTCCGTCGTCATCGAGAACGCACTGCTGCAGTTCTTCACCGCGAACAGCCGTGGACTGGGCGCCGGCGAGGCGCTGGTGCGCAGCTCCCTCCACCTCGGTCCCCGGCTGCAGGTCGCCTGGCTCCTCGTCGTCATCTTCGCGGTGGCCGTGCTGGTGCTGCTCGGTCTGCAGTACTTCCTCTCCCGATCGCAATACGGCCGGCTCATCCGTGCCGTCGCCGACGACCGTGAGGCGGCCCAGCTGGCCGGCTGCGACGACCGGCACGTCTTCGGGATCGCCGCGGCGATCGCGTTCGGGACGGTCGGGCTCGCCGGCATCGCGTACGGCATGTACTCCCAGCTCTCACCCAGCACGGGCACCGACACGATCCTGCTCTTCGCCTTCGCGGCCGTCGTCATCGGCGGACTGGGCTCGCTGTGGGGCACCCTGCTGGGCGGCGTCGTGCTCGGCGTGGCCCAGCAGATCGGGGCCCAGATCGACATCTCCGACGACGTCCTGGCGGGCTACCTCGTCTTCCTCGCCGTGCTGGTGCTGCGCCCGCAGGGCCTGACCACACGGAGGGCGGGGTCGTGAGCGCCGCAGCCACCACGATCGACGCCGCCGGCGTACGCGTCACGCGGGGGCGGCGGAACGTCGCCTGGACCGGCGTCGGCGCGCTGCTGGTGGTCGTCGTGCTCGCAGCGTTCCCCTACCTCGTCCACTCCGGCACCACCTCGATCATGGTCCAGGGCTTCATCGTGTTGACCCTCGCCAGCATGTGGAACCTCCTGGCCGGATACGCCGGCCTCGTCTCGGTCGGGCAGCAGGCCTTCGTCGGTCTGGGGGCGTACGGCGTGCTGATCGCCGCCACCCACGGCCTCTCCCCGTTCGCGGCGGTGCCGATCGCGGCGATCGCCAGCGGGGTGGCCGCACTGCCGCTGTGGTGGCTCGTCTCCCGGCTGCGCAGCGGCTACTTCGCCATCGCGACCTGGGTCCTCGCGGCCACCGTCATGCTCATCATCGAGAAGTTCTCCTCGATCGGCGGCGGCACCGGCATGCCGTTGACCGGGCTGTCCGACCTCGGCCCGACGCTGCTCGCCGCCGACACCTACTGGGTCGGCCTGGCGGTGACGGTCGCGGCCCTGACCGGCACCTACCTGCTGCTGCAGGGCCGGCTCGGTCTGGCGCTCACCGCGATCCGGGACGACGAGACCGCCGCCCGCAGCTCGGGGGTTCGGGTCGGGCTCGCCCGGCTGGTGGTCTTCGTGGTCGCCGGTGTCGGCTGCGGCGCGGCGGGCGCCGTCCTGGCGATCAGCCAGCTGCAGGTGCAGCCACGGGCGGTGTTCAGCGTGCAGTGGACCGCGGAGATGGCGTTCGCCGTCATCATCGGCGGCCTCGGCACGATCGAGGGGCCGATCGTCGGCACGGTCGTCTACATGGTCCTGCAGCAGACGCTGCAGTCCTACAACGCGTGGTACCTCATCGTCCTCGGTCTCGTCGCGATGCTCGTCGCGCTCTTCGCCCGGCGCGGGCTGTGGGGACTGGTCGAGAGCCGGCTCGACGTCCGGCTGTTCCCCGTCGGCTACTGGCTGCGTGCCCCGGCAGGCGGCACCGGTGCGCCGCCGATCGTCCCCGACGAGGTCGGCTGACGCCTCGCCAGCCCTCTGCGGCAGGGCTTCTGTGGCGTGGAAGTGGCGGTCCGAGCCGGCGTACGCCGTGGATAACGTCGCGGCATCCGGGGGTGTTCTCCCCCGACGACAGGGCCCGGCACACGGGCCGGCGGCCGGCTCAGCCCGGCGCCCCTCGCCGCTCGGCGGAAGGAAAGAGAGTGATCGACAAGTTCCGTGAGGACCTGTTGGCCGCGCTGGAGGTCATCCCTGACGGCGCCAGCCTCGCCGTCGGCGGGTTCGGCAGCTCAGGCCGCCCGAACGCGCTGCTCGACGGCCTGTGCGAGCTCGGCCGGCGCGACCTGCACGTCTATGTGAACAACGTGGGCGACGACTTCAGTGGCATCGGCCGGCTCCTCCACGAAGGCCGGCTCCGGCGCTTCACCGGCTCGTTCCCGGTGCTGCCGGAGTTCTATGAGGAGTACTTCAAGGGCAAGGTGGAGCTCGAGCTCATCCCCCAGGGGACGCTCGCGGAGCGCATGCGCGCCGGCGGCTCCGGCATCGCGGCGTTCTTCACGCCGTCCGGCGCGGGCACGATGCTCAGTGACGGCACCTTCCCGGTGTCGTACGACGGCGACCAGCGCCCCGCGGACCACCTGCCCGCCAAGGAGGCCCGCGAGTTCGACGGGATCCCGCACGTCCTGGAGTACGGCATCAAGGCCGACTTCGGACTGGTGAAGGCCCAGAAGGCCGACCGGATCGGCAACCTCCGGTTCCACCTCTCGGCCCGCAACTTCAACCCGCTCGCCGGCATGGCGGGCGCCCACACCTTCGCCGAGGTCGAGCAGATCGTCCCCGTCGACGAGCTCGGCCCCGACGACATCCACCTGCCCGGCGTGTTCGTCGACGACATCGTCATGACGAAGCCGTCGATCAACATCCCGCGGCAGGCCAGCCTCGCCGGGAGGGCATGATGGCGACACAGACCGAGACCCAGACCACGCCGCCGCCGACCGCGAGGGCCGGCTGGACGCGCGACCAGATCGCCGAGCGGCTCGCCGCCGACCTCGAGGACGGCTTCTTCGTCAACCTCGGGGTCGGCATCCCGCTCGCCGTGCCGAAGTACCTCCCGGCCGACAAGGAGGTCTTCCTCCACGCCGAGAACGGCGTCCTCGGCCTCGGGCCGCACCCGGGCCCGGGCAAGGAGGACCCGGACCTCACCGACGCCGGCAAGCAGCCGATCAGCCTGGTCAGCGGCGCGTCGATCGTCGACTCCGCGACCTCCTTCGCGATCATCCGCGGGGGTCACCTCGACGTGACCGTCCTCGGTGCGCTGCAGGTGTCGCAGGAGGCCGACCTGGCCAACTGGTACGTCCCCGGTCGCAACCCCGCCGTCGGCGGGGCCATGGACCTCGTCGCCGGTACGCCGGAGGTCTGGGTCTGCATGGAGCACGTCGACCGCAAGGGCCGCTCCAAGGTCGTGACCGAGTGCACGATGCCCCTCACCGGGCGCCGCTGCGTCACCCGTGTCTACACCGACCTTGCCGTCTTCCACGTCCGCGACGGACGGCTCGTGCTCGTCGAGTGCGCGCCCGGCGTGACCCCGGAGCAGGTGCGGAAGTCCACCGAGGCGGCATACGACGAGGACCTGGCAGGAGAGGGCGCATGAGCAGCAGGTACGAGATCGGGATCGACCCCGAGGCGATCGTCGCGTTCGACGTGCACACCCACGTGCACAAGTCGGTCCACGCGGAGAGCCAGCACGAGGCCGGCGGCAACGAGGAGATGGGGGCCTACTTCGGCATCGGGTCGATGCCGCACTACAGCGTCCCCGAGCTGGCCGACTACTACCGCGAGCGGAAGATGGCCGCCTGCGTCTTCACCGTCGACAGCATCTCCCTCGACGGTGAGGAGCCCGAGCCGGCCAACGAGGAGATCGCCGAGCTCGCCGCGGAGCACAACGACGTGCTCATCCCGTTCGCGAGCATCGACCCCCACCGGGGCGCCGCCGGCGTACGCCTGGCTCGGCGACTCATCGAGGAGTACGGCGTCCGCGGGTTCAAGTTCCACCCCAACTCGCAGGGCTTCTTCCCCAACGACCGGCTGGCCTACCCGCTCTACGAGGTGATCGCCGAGCACGGCCTGGTCGCGCTCTTCCACTCCGGCCAGACCGGTGTGGGCGCGGGCGGCACCGGCGGTGGCGGGATCCGGTTGAAGTACTCCAACCCGCTGCACGTCGACGACGTCGCGGTCGACTTCCCGGATCTGGACATCATCCTCGCGCACCCGTCGTTCCCCTGGCAGGACGAGGCGCTCTCCGTCGCCAACCACAAGCCGCGGGTCCACATCGACCTGTCGGGCTGGTCGCCGAAGTACTTCCCGCCCCAGCTCGTGCAGTACGCCAACAGCCTGCTCAAGAAGAAGGTGCTCTTCGGCTCCGACTTCCCCGTCATCACGCCGGAGCGGTGGATGGCGGACTTCGAGAAGCTCGAGGTCAAGCCGGAGGTCCGGCCGCTGATCCTCAAGGAGAACGCGCTGCGGCTCTTCGGCCTCACCAAGGACGACGCCAAGAGCACCGAGAAGGGAGCCTGACGTGCAGGACGTGGAAGGCAAGGTCGCCGTCGTCACCGGCGGCTCCAGCGGCATCGGCCGGGGCATCGCCCTGGCCTTCGCTCGCGCCGGGATGACGGTGGTCGTGACCGGTCGCCGCCCCGAGCACCTCGAGGAGACGGTCGAGGTCTTCGCGCAGCACGGGCTCGACGTCCACACCCGTCGGGTCGACGTCACCGACCTCGAGGCCATGACGGCGCTCGCCGACGAGGTCGAGGCGACCTTCGGCAAGGTGCACGTGCTGGTCAACAACGCCGGCATCGGCCTCACCGGGCCGGTCGCCGACGCCACCCCCGACGACTGGCGCTGGATCGTCGATGTCAACATCCACGGCGTCGGCAACGGCATCATGGCGTTCCTGCCGAAGCTGCGCGCCCACGGCGAGGGCGGCCACATCGTCACGACGACGTCGATGGCCGGCCTGATGCCGGTCGTCGCCGGGCTCTACTCGATGACCAAGGCCGGCGTCATCGCGCTCTCCGAGGCGCTCCACATCGAGCTCGCGGCCGAGGGCATCGGGGTCTCGGCGTACTGCCCCGGACCGGTCCACTCCAACATCGCGGCCGGCGTCGCGGCGCGCCCCTCCGAGTACGGCGAGTCGGGCTACACCCCGCCGCCCGCGGAGTTCCTCGAGGTGGCCAAGCAGCAGCCCTACATGAGCGCCGAGGAGGCCGGGGAGCGGGTGCTCGCCGGCGTACGACGCGGGGACCTGTTCATCCTGACCCACCCCGAGTTCCTGGCCGGTCTCCAGGACCGGCACGCGACCATCGAGGCCGCCTTCCCGGACGAGCCGATCAACGAGGAGCGCAAGGCGGTCATCCCGTTCCTGCTCTCCTCGCCGGTCTACGCCCCCGAGAACCGGCTCCCCTCCCCGACCCCGCCGGTCATGTCGGAGTTGTCCACCTGACCCACCTCCGGCGGCACCCGAAAGCGCAGCGGCCCGGCTCCCTGGGGAGCCGGGCCGCTGTGCGTCGTGGGCGTTGGTCGAGAAACCATCCGCCCGACGACGAAGGAGCGTCAGACCCACATGCTGGGTCTGACGCTCCTAGGATCGGTGCCGCGAGACTACTTGTGGTCGCCCGGGAACTCGGTGGGGTAGGTGAGCGCGATGCGCTCGGCGTCGACGCCGAGGACCGGCGCAAGCATGGTCGCCATCATCGTCTTGGGGACGAGGCACTCCGCGCAGGCGTCGGGGCCGGCCTTGATCCGGACGTCGGCAGCGCCGTCGGTGACGTCGACCTCCAGGTGGTAGTCGTCGGCGGCCATCGTCTTGCGGAAGTCCTCAAGCTGGGCCTGGTCGATGCTCATGCGGTCTCCTTGGTGGGTTCGGTCGCGGCCACGGTGAGCGGGGCCGGCTGGGGCAGCGGGAAGGGCGTCAGCCCGCCGCCGTCGATCGGGATGGCCTGCCCGGTGATGTAGCCGGAGCCGGGCGACGCCAGGAAGCTCACCGCCGCGGCGATGTCGTCGGGCTGCCCGACGCGACCGACCGGGATCGCGCGCCCGCGGGCCGCGAGCGTCGCGTCGACGTCGAGGTCGGGCGAGGGGTCCAGGATGGCGCGGCTGGTCGCGACGAGCCCGGGGCAGAGGGCGTTCACCGTGATGCCCCACGGCCCGAGGTCCATCGCCAGGGAGCGGGTGAGGCCGATGACGCCCGCCTTGGAGGCGGAGTACGCCGCCGAGAACGGCGCGGCGGTCAGCCCCGCCATCGAGGAGATGTTGACGATCCGGCCATAGCGGCGCGCCCGCAGGTGCGGGATCGCCGCGCGGCACATCAGGTAGGTCCCGGTCAGGTTCACCCCGATGGCCAGGTGCCAGGCCTCGAGCGGCACGGCCTCGACGTCACGCCGGTCGGCGCCCTGCGGGGCCGCGGCGGTGTTGACGAGGACGTCGAGGCGGCCGTACTCCTCGACGGCCGTGGCCACCATCCGGTCGGCGTCGTCGGGATCCGAGATGTCTCCGAGAGCCGCCACGACGTCGTACCCCTCGGAGCGGAGCGACTCCGCCAGGTCCTCGAGGCCGCCGGGCGGCTGCTGGCCGAGGAGCCGCTGACGGTCGTTCGGGACGCCGCGGGACTCCTTGTCGGTGATGACGAGACGGGCGCCGTCGGCCGCGAGGGCGCGCGCGATCGCCTGCCCCATGCCGTCGGGTTTGCCGCAGCCGGTGACGACCGCGACCTGGTCCTGCAGGGGGCTCACGCCTCCACCTCCGGATCGACGAGTGAGAGAGGGACGGGTACGTCGGCCGGGCAGCTCTCGACGCGTGCGGAGATGCGCGGCCAGCTGGTGAAGAGGCGGACGACGCTCGAGATCCCGGCGTTGCGGGCGCCGGCGACGAGGATCGGCAGGTGCTGCGCGGTGTCGGTGGCGAAGACACGGTCCTCGCCGGACCGCTCCTCGTCCGGCCGGTCCACGCGGACGCCGCGGCCGCCGAGGTCGGTGAGGCCGTTCTTGCCGACGGCACGCAGGTCCGCGACGCTGCGGCGGGTGTGATCGGCCAGCCAGCGGCGTACGTCCTCCTTCGCCATGCCGGCACGCGCCAGCAGCTGGGCGTGCTCGGGGCAGAGGACGAGCCCGGCGGCGGCATGCTCGAAGATGAGCGCGCCGGTCCGGCCGAGGGTGTCGGCGAGGTCGGCGAGGAGCTTCTCCGGGTCGGCGGTGTGCCGGTTGTCGACGAACTCGGTGTCGCGCACGAGCATCGCCGAGACCGCGTCGCTGCCGGGAGCGAGACCGCCGTCGACGGCGATCGGCTCCCAGGGGCTCTCCTCCTCGTTCTCGGCCAGGCACATGCCCCATCGACCCGGGATCCCCTGGGTCGCCTGCTCGAAGACCTGGGGGCGGACGCCGAGGCCGTTCCTCACCAAGAGGCCGATCGCGCGGGCGATGGTGGCGTTGGCGCGGAAGCCCGGGCCCAACGCACCGCCGCCGCCGTTGAGGGCGAGCCGCTCACGCACCGGGCCGTTGACGACGATGAGCGGCGCCGGGCCGCTCGTGCTCTGCCAGGCGCCGACCGCCGTGGTCGGGTCGAGCATGAGGGCGTCCCAGGCGGCGAGGACGACGGGGAAGTACTCCGGCCGGCAGCCCGCCATCACCGCGTTGACCGCGGCCGTCTCGACGGTGACCTCGCGGCGCAGCGGCTCCAGCCGGCCGATCACCTCGTCGGGGTGGCGGTCGGTCGTCGCCAGGAACGCGTCCGTGCGCTCGCGGGTCGCCGGCACCACCGGCAGACCGTCCGACCAGTCCTGGTCGTAGGCATACTCGACCGCGGCCTGGACGATGCCCAGCTCCTCCGGAGTGTCGGCGCCGAGGCGGCGCGGGCCGGTCACGACGCCGCCCCCTCGGCCTGGACGATGAGGCGGGCCACGACGCCGGGGAGCAGCTGCTCGGCCCGTCGTACGACCTGCGTCTCGGCGAGCACCGCGATCGGGTGCGGCGTCGTCAGGAACGGATAGTCCGGGTCGCCCTGGACCTCCGCGGTCGCCCGCGCCGTGACGTCGAACGCGTCGCTGCAGATGACCGCGGCGGGGATGCCGTGGCGCTCGAGCGTGATGCCGTCGTTGATCGCCGCGGCCGCGCACGACCCGCAGTCGCCGACGCCGACGACCGCGAGGTCGCAGCTGTCGATGAGGGAGTGCAGGTCCGGCCCGTCGAGGGGGACGGCGTGGGCGTACGGCGCCTGGCGGGCCGTCACCTCGGCGCCGTACTGCTCGATGAGCAGCCGGCCGAGCTCCACGAGGAGGAGCTCGGCGTTGCGCTTGGTGTTCCACAGCAGCCCGACGCGGGCGCCGGCGAGCGCGGCGACCCCGTCGAGCCGGGCGGCGCGCACGAGGTGCCCCTGCGGACCGCTGGCGCGGCCGTGCGGCGACAGGAACGCGCCGAAGAGCGCCTGGTGGTCGAGAGTCACCGGTCCTCCTCGCGGTCTCGGGCCCGGTCGGACCCGGCTCGGGGCCACCACCCGAGTGGCCCTCTGACTCGAACGTAGGCAGCACGCCAGGGACCCGCTCGGCACTTGCCACGTGGCGGAAGGTGGACGGCGACCGGCGAACGGGACACGCGGTCGACGACGACGGGACCAAGGGCCTCTTCCGCGAGGCGGAAGGGACCCTGTTGCGGCGGCCCCGGGCATGACCACGATGTGAGCGCCATCACATTGGAGGTCAACGATGACCGTCAGCCCTCTTCATGGGCCTCGGCCAGAACGCCAGACGGCGGCGCAGCGGATGCTGTCCGTCCTCGATGCGTTCGATCCCGATCACATCCTGCTCACGCTCAGCGAGATCAGCCGCCGCTCGGGACTCAGCCTCAGCACCACCCACCGGCTCGTCGGTGAGCTCCGCGACTGGGGCGCCCTCGATCGCGCGCGCGACGGTCGCTACTCGGTCGGCCTCCGCATCCTCGAGCTCGGCGGGCTCGCGCCGCAGGGCCTGCACCTGCGCGACGTCGCGCTCCCCTACCTCGGCGACCTCCAGCACGCGACCCACGCCAACGTGCACCTCGCGGTGCGCGACGGCCACGACGTCGTGTACGTCGAGTCGCTGCACGCGCGCGACGGCGTCCGGGTGCTCAGCCGACTGGGCGGACGCTGGCCCATGCACGCGACCGGCACCGGGCAGGTCCTCCTCGCCTTCGCCTCGGCGGAGTTCCGTGACGAGGTGCTGGCGACGAAGCTGCGCCGCTTCACCCCGAGCACGCTCAGCGATCCCGAGGACCTCCGGCGCGCGCTCGCGCAGGTGCGGCGTACCGGCGTCGCCATCGCGGAGGACCAGCTCACCCCCGAGGCGCTCGCGCTCGCCGTGCCGCTGCGCGGTCAGCGCGACCGCGTCGTCGCCGCCCTCGGCGTCACCGTGAAGACCGGCAGCGTCTCGCCGCACGCCGTCCTGCCGGCGCTCTCGGCGACCGCTCGCGCCATCTCCCGCGCACTCGGTGCGCCCTCGGCGATGACGCCGCCCGCCGGGACCGCCGGACCCCGCGGCGGCGTCGCGCCGCCGCGCCCGCGCGAGGGTCGCTGAGGCTCTCGCTCGGTCCGTCGGCCCCTCACCCGTCGGTCTCCCACCCGCGGTCGCGCGGCTGTCGGCTGCGGGGAGGGCCGCCTTCGCCGCGGTGGAGACCCGAGCGCGGCCGACCCTGGCGCTGTCGATCCTGGCGCTGTCGATCCCGACACGGCCACCCCGGACACCCGGACACGACCGACCCCCGGTCTGACTGACGCGTCAGTCAGACCGGGGGTCGGTGCGTGCGGAGGAACTCAGCCCCGCGGCGCGGAAGAGCTCAGTCGCGGATGGCGCGCTTTCCGGCGACGACGGTGGCCGCCTCCCCCCGCGGTCCGGGGACGGCGGCGGCGGCCCGGGTCGGAGCGATCCGCTTGAGGCCGAGGACGCCGACGAGGCTGACGAAGCCGCCGATGATCATGTAGATCACGATCGGCGTGGAGGAGTGGTAGTTGTCGTAGAGCGCCGTGGCGAGCAGCGGGGTGACGGCGCCGCCGACCATGCCGCCGAACTGGTAGGCGACCGAGATCGCGCTGTAGCGGACCTCGGGGTGGAAGATCTCGGTGAAGAGACCGCCCTGGGCGCCGGCCATGATGCCCTGCACGATCGCGGCGACCATGAAGGCGAGGCACGCGGCGCCGGTGTTGCCGCTGTTGACCAGCGCGAACATCGGGAACGGCCAGACGATCGCCGTGATCACACCGGCGACGTAGACCGCCTTGGCGTCGTAGCGGTCCGAGAGCATCGCACAGCCCACGATCGCGAGGATCCAGACACCGGTGGAGAGCAGGATCAGGGTCAGCAGCGTGGTGCGGTTGTAGCCGACGACGGCGGTGCCGTAGGTGAGCATGTAGATCATCACGGTGTAGCCCACGAGCGGCGGCGCGATCGCGGCGAGACCGCCGAAGACCAGGTTGCGCGGCTGACGCTTGACCAGGTCGGCGAAGGGCAGCTTGCTGACCTTCTCGCTCTCCTTGAGCTCGGTGAACTCCCGACCGTCGTCCACCTTCCGACGGACCACGAACCCGACCGCCACGAGGACCGCGCTCAGCAGGAACGGGATGCGCCAGCCCCACGAGGTGAAGCTGTCGTCGTTGAGACGGGAGACGATGAGGAACGCCAGGTTGGAGGTGAGGACGCCGAGCGGGACGCCGAACTGGGCGAAGCTGCCGTAGAAGGCGCGCCGGCGCGGGCTGGCATGCTCGCTGGAGATCAGCACCGCGCCGCCCCACTCCCCGCCCACGGCGAAGCCCTGGATGAGCCGGAGGAGGACGAGCAGCAGCGGTGCGGCGAGCCCGATCTTGGCGTACGTCGGCACGACACCGATCAGGAACGTCGATCCGCCCGTGACGAGGAGCGTCAGGACGAGCATGGACTTGCGGCCCAGCCGGTCACCGTAGTGTCCGACGACCGCGGCGCCGATCGGGCGGGCGACGAAGCCGACGGCGTACGTCGCGAAGGACGCCAGGGTGCCGGCGACCGCGGAGTAGTGCGGGAAGAACACCGTGCCGAACACAAGGGCGGCGGCGGTGCCGAAGATGTAGTAGTCGTACCACTCGATCGCGGTGCCGATGGAGCTGGCAGCGACCAGGGTGGGGATCGACGGGGTCTTCCGTGCGGAAGTCACGGGGGTCTCCTCTAGACGAGCGCGCGCCCATGTGATGGGCGTCTCAAACAGTCGCGGCAATGAAACCTTCCATCGGGAGGTCGTGCGGTCCGCTTCCGTCTGGCGGGAGAGCGCTGTCGAGCCCTCCCCCGGCGCCGCCCCGCCCACCTACTGTGTGAGCAACGTCATCCCGCTCGGGCGGGCCCTCCGAGCCAGGAGTCGATAGTGGACCTCGACACGCTCCCCGAGATCAGGACCGATCTCTTCATCGACGGCCACGACGTGGCCAGCGACGACGCCCTCCACGTCGTCGACCCCGCCGACCCGTCCAAGACGGTCGGATACGCCGCCGCCGCCAGTGCCAAGCAGGCAGAGGCCGCCGTCGCCGCGGCCCATCGCGCCTTCCCGGCCTGGGCGGCCCTCGCCCCGGCCGAGCGCGCCCGCCTCATCCTCGAGGCGCTCGCCCCGCTGGAGGCCGACCGCAACGACACCGCGGCCGTGCTCACCCGGGAGAACGGCAAGATCATCATGGAGTCGGTGATCGACTCGATCGTCTTCTCCCACCGCTTCCAGCTCGCCGCCGAGCTCGCGGACCGGATCGAGGAGCGGATCGAGCTGCCCGCGCCGCCGTACAACACCTCGGTCGGCTACCTGCCGCTCGGTGTCGTCACCATCATCGTGCCGTTCAACTGGCCGCTCGCGATCCTCGCCGCCTCGCTGCCGCAGGCCCTCGTCGCCGGCAACACCGTCGTCGTGAAGCCCCCGCCGTCCGCGCCGCTGGCGACCGTCCGCACGGTCCAGCAGGTCGCGAAGCTGCTGCCGCCGGGTGTCGTCAACGTCGTCACCGGCACCGACCCCGAGATCGGCCCGACGCTCATCCAGGACTCGCGGGTCAAGAAGGTCTGCTTCACCGGCTCGCCCGGTGGTGGCGCCCGGATCATGGAGATGGCCGCGCCCTCCCTCACCCGCGTCGCGCTCGAGCTGGGCGGCAACGACCCGGCGCTCGTCCTCGCCGACGCGCGCCTCGACGACGCCGCCTTCGACGCGATGTTCTCCGGCATCTTCGACTCCACGGGCCAGGTCTGCATGGCCGCCAAGCGGCTCTACGTCCACCGCTCGCGCGTCGACGACGTCTTCGAGGGGCTGGGCGCACGGCTGTCGGCGGCGCGGCTCGGGCACGGGCTCGCCGAGGGCGTCACGATGGGCCCGCTCCACCACCCGCGCCAGAAGACCTACATCGAGGAGCTCCTCGCCGACGCCCGCTCCCGCGGCGCCGAGGTGCGGGAGTACGGCGAGGCCGCTGCGGGCGAGGATCTCTCCCGCGGCCACTTCCTGCGCCCCTCGCTCGTCCTGGGTGCCCCGGAGGACTCCCGACTCGTCAACGAGGAGCAGTTCGGGCCCACCATCCCGATCCTCGCGTTCGACGACGAGGAGGACGCGATCGCCCGCGCCAACGACACCTGGTCGGGCCTGTGCTCCTCGGTCTGGTCGGCCGACCTCGACCGCGCGTCCGCCGTCGCCGCGCGGCTGCGCACCGGCTACACGTTCGTCAACGCGCATGGAGCCGCGTTCCTCGACGAGCGCGCCCCGTTCGGCGGCTTCGACCGCAGCGGCATGGGGCGTGAGATGGGCATCGAGGGCGTCCGGGAGTTCATGGACACCCACTCGGTCGGCCTCCCCGCCTGACCGAGAAGTCACCCGTTCCCCGCGAGGAGTCACTGATT
The DNA here is from genome assembly GCF_040838215.1 of Nocardioides eburneus. NCBI lineage: Bacteria > Bacillati > Actinomycetota > Actinomycetes > Propionibacteriales > Nocardioidaceae > Nocardioides > Nocardioides eburneus. The sequence continues at coordinate 141,144 of NZ_JBFPJR010000001.1, forward strand.
CCCCGCGAGTGGTCACCGAAGGCCGCCGAGACGTCACTCCAGTGACGTCTCGGCGGCCTTCATCAGGTCCAGCGACTGCAGCACCCAGAACACCGCGAAGAGGGCGAGCTCGCCGATCTCGACGCCGAGCAGGGCGTAGTCCCACGCCCACAGCGCCGCGAAGACGACGGCGACAAGGGCCATGCCACCGGCGATGCCCCAGTACGCCGCGTCGTACCGCGTCCGGCTCGCCGGTCCGCCCGCGACGACCCGCACGCCCCAGTCGGTGTTGAGCACGACGACGCCGGCGAACGGCAGGAACGTGAAGACGGCGGCCAGGGCGTGGGCGTGCGCCGCGAACGACTCCTCGTCGAGGGCGATCCAGATGACGCCCACCACCCAGGCGGCCGCGGTCGAGACCAGGCCGACCGCGCCCCACGGGCTCGGCCACGACTCACCGCGGGCACGGCGGCGCAGGCCGCGCACCAGCACGACGGCGTACCCCACCGCGAGCACCGTCCAGAACGTCGCCGCGTTGTTGGCGATGGCGTGGACATCGGGTGCCTGCCCCTCCTCGGGCGTCGGCACGAAGGCCACCATCGGCGCCGAGATCCCGGCGAGGTTGAGGCACACGTCCTCCGCGTCGGTGCCGCCGCGCAGCGCGATCAGGCAGACGCCGACGCTGGTCAGCACGCCGACGAAGACCGGACCGGCCGCGGTGTAGTAGTAGCTGCTCAGCGACGTCTCCCAGCCCCTGCGCAGGGTCTCCACGGCCACCGAGACGGCCAGCGCGAGCAGGAGCGCCAGCAAGGCGGCGCGGAGATAGCGGTACGTCGTCTGCTCGGTCCCCGAGGCCGTCATGGCCCCCACCGTAGAGGTCGGCGCCACCCGGCGAGCGCCGCCGCACGCCGTTTCACTCTTCCTTCATGCCGCGCTCCGTAGCGTCCACGGCGTGACGTCCGTGATCGCCCACCTGCTCACCGTCCCCGCCTGGCTGGCGGTGGCGCTCGTGTTCGCGCTGCCGGCGCTGGAGTCGGCCGTCTTCGCCGGCTTCGTCTTCCCGGGCGAGCTGGCGCTGCTGCTCGGTGGCGTCGTCGCCCACGAGGGCCATGTCCCGCTGCTCGTGATGATCGCGGCGGGGGTCTCGGGGGCGGTGGCCGGCGACGCGGTGGGGTACGCCGTCGGCCGCCGCTGGGGTCGGCGGATCCTCGATCTCTCGGTGGGTCGGCTGGTGAAGCGGGAGCACCTCGACCGCGCCCGGGCCGCGCTCGCGAAGCACGGCGGCAAGACCGTCTTCCTCGGCCGGTTCACCGTCGCGCTCCGCGTGCTGGTCCCGGGCCTGGCGGGGATGTCGGGCCTGCGCTACCGCCGGTTCGCGCTCTTCAACGTGGCCGGGGCGCTGGTGTGGGGCACCCTCATGGTCGTCGCGGGCTACCTCGCCGGCGCGAGCTGGCAGTCCGCCCAGCACCTGGTCTCCCACCTCGGTCTCGCCGTCACCGGTGTGGTCGTGCTCGTCGCCGGCAGCACCCTCTGGGTCGGTCGCCGCCGCAGCGCTGCCCGGCGTGCGCGGTCCTCGTCCGCACACGGCACTACGGTGAGCAGATGACGTACGGCGGCCGCCGGCCCCGGCGCGCGGAAGGAGCACACCGGTGAGGATCCTCGTCGCCGAGGACGACGTCCGGCTCGCGGCGCTCCTGGAGGAGTCGCTGACCGAGGCCGGGTGGACGGTCGAGGTCGTGCACGACGGCCGGACGGCGTACGACCGCCTCCTCAGCGACGTCGGGATCGACGTGGCGCTGCTCGACTGGATGCTGCCGGGGACGGACGGCGTGACGGTGACCCGGCGGCTGCGCGACCTCGGGCTGACGACGCCGGTGCTCATGCTGACCGCGCGCGGGGCCGTCCGCGACCGGATCGACGGCCTCGACGCGGGCGCGGACGACTACCTGCCGAAGCCGTTCGACCTCGACGAGCTACTCGCCCGGCTCCGGGCGCTCCACCGGCGCGGCAGCAGCAGCCTCGAGGCGCCGGTCCAGGTGGGCGGCCTGCTCGTGGAGCCGGCCTCTCGCCGGGTGAGCCGCGATGGCGTCGAGATCGTGCTCTCGGCACGCGAGTTCGACATCCTCCACCTGCTCGTCTCCCATGCGGGTCGGGTCGTCACGCGCCTCACCATCCTCGATGAGGTGTGGGACGGCGAGACCGATCTGCGCAGCAACGTCATCGACGTCCACCTGGCCTCGATCCGCGCCAAGATCGACCGGCCCTTCGGCACCGACACGATCACGACGCTGCGCGGCGTCGGCTACCGCGTGGATCCCTCTCCCGGGGCGGTGCGGTGAGGTCGCTCCGCTCCCGGGTGGGTCGGCTGCCGCTCCGGGTGCGGCTCGTCGCAGGGTTCGCCGTCGCGATGCTCGTCGTCCTCATCGGCGCCGGTGCCTTCGTCTACTGGCGGGTCGACTTCGCGCTCGACCGCGGCCTCGACACCGAGCTCTCCCAGGCCACGACGACGCTTCGGCCGCTGGTCGGCGCGGACGGCCGGGTCGAGCGGCGCACGACCGCGGACGCGACCGGCGCTGCCTGGCAGGTGCTCGACGAGTCCGGGTCGGTCCGCGACCACGGCGGGCCGGCGGGTGCCGACGCCATGGTGGGCACACGCACCCTCGCCCGCGCGGCACGGTCGCCCCAGACCGTCAACATCGGCGACTTCCTGCCCGCCTCCCACAAGCCCTACCGGCTGCAGATCACCCAGGCTCGGTCAGCGCCGCGCCTCTTCCTGCTCGTCGGCGTACGCCGCGATCACCGTGACGAGGCGCTGCGAGAGCTGCTCGTGCAGCTCTCCGTGGCCGGCCTCGGCGCCCTGCTCGTCACCTCGTTCGTGGGCGACCGGCTCGCGCGGGCCGCTCTGCGCCCGGTCGAGCGCTATCGCCGCCGGGCCGAGGACATCGCCGCCGGCGCGTCCGGGTTGCGGCTCGACGTACCCCTTCGGCGCGACGACGAGGTGACCCGCCTCGGGCACACCCTCAACGACATGCTCGCCGCGCTCGAGCGGGCGCTGGACCGGGAGCGGCAGTTCGTCAACGAGGCCAGCCACGAGCTGCGTACGCCGATCACGCTGCTCACCAGCCGCATCCAGCTCGCCCGGCGCCGCCCGCGAACGCAGGCCGAGCACGAGCGGATCCTCGAGGAGCTCGACGTCGACCTGGGCCGACTCGCCCGGCTCGCCGAGCAACTGCTCGACCTCGGCGCGTCCCACGCCGACGACGCCGGCGGCCCCGGACGCACCGCGGACCTCGCCGCCACAGTGGGCCGGGTGATCGAGCAGCGCCGTCTCGCCGACCCCGGCTGGGCCGGCGAGACCCGGGTGGAGCTGCCCGCGGAGCAGGCACGGACCGCCGTGTCGGACGGCGCGCTCGAACGGATCCTCACGAACCTGCTCGACAACGCCCGGGTGCACGGGACGCCGCCGTACGCCGTTCGCGTCGACGCGCCGGCCGACGGGTGGACTCGGCTGATGGTCACCGACGCCGGCGGCGGCATGCCGCCGGCGCTGCTGGCGACCGCCACCCGCCGGTTCGCCCGCGCCGACGAGGCGCGCAGCCGCCCGGGCGCCGGTCTCGGACTCGCCCTCGTCTGGGCACTGGTGGCGGACGCCGACGGCGAGTTGCGGCTCTGCTTCGCCGGTCAGCACGCCCGCAGCGGCGCCACCGCGCCGGTCGCGTGCGACCACGGCCCGGAGATGACCGTCACGGTGCTCCTGCCCGCCGCGCCCGACGACGCCGGCTGACGACCTGACGCGGCCGCTCAGGCCTTGGCGACCGGCGGCGTGCCGTGGGTGTGGAAGGTCTCGATGGTCTTCAGACCCCACGCCTGCCCCTTGGCCCGCTCGGCCTCGGTCCAGGTGACGACCTCCCAGTCGGGTGCCATGACGAGCCGGGTGAGCGGGTTGCACAGCTCGATCCGGTTGCCGCCGGGCTCGTAGAGGTAGAGGAAGAACGTCTGCTGGATCGCGTGCTTGTGCGGCCCGGTCTCGATGTGGACCCCGTGGTCGAGGGCCAGGTCGGCGGCGCGCAGGATGTCGTCGCGCGAGTCGGGGGCGAACGCGATGTGGTGCAGGCGACCGGTGGAGCCGGTCCAGTCGGCGGAGTAGACGACGTCGTACGACTTGTGCGTGAAGGTCGTCCACCGGCCCGAGATCTCGCCGGTGTCGAGCTGGATCTGCTCGGTCGGCCGCGCGCCGAGCGCGTTCTCGAGGAAGTCGGTGTTGGCCTTGACGTTCTTGCCGAGGTAGTTGACGTGGTCGAGCCGGCGCACGCCGATGCCACGGTTCGGCTTGGCCTGCGGCTGGTTCTTCAGGCCGGGCTTGAGGTCGTCGGGCGCCTGGTACCACTCGGTCTCGTAGTAGAGCGCGATGTCGTGGCCGTCGGGGTCCTGGGTGAGGTACGTCGGGCCGGTGCCCGCCACCCCGTCGACCCACGAGCCGGACATGCCGAACTCCTCGACCGCCTTCACCCGGCGGGCCAGCGCGTCCTCGCTGGAGGCGCGCAGCGCCATCTTCTTGATCCCCGAGGTCTCGTGGCCGGTGAGGATCAGGCTGGTCTGCTCGTAGTTGTCGAAGGTCCGCAGGAAGACCGAGTCACCCTCCCGCTTCGTCTCGGTCATCCCGAGGATCTCGGTGAAGAACCAGACGGACTCGTCCAGCTTGGGGGTGAGCAGCTCGACGTGGCCGAGGTGGGCGATGTCGCCGAGGGGGTTGGGCATGTCATCTCTCCTGAACGGTGCGTACGGGGCTGGCGGGTCGAGCGGGACCGGGATAGACGGTGCCGTCGAGGATCATCCGAGCGGTGCGTACGACGGCGGTGCGGCTGATCCGGTCGCCCTCCGTCGTGATCTGCAGGTCGAGGAAGCCGGTCGGGTGCTCGACGCGCACGCGTGAGCCCCCGGCGTGGTCCGCGAGGTCGTGCGCCACCGTGCCGGGCAGCGCGGCGGCGGCCGCGATGGAGGCACCACCGAGGACGCCGACGGCCTGGTGCACGCGGACCGGGATGAAGCTGCGGGTCGCGAGGGTGCCACCGGCGGCGGGCGGTGCGACCAGGACGATCTTCGGCACGGTGGTGGCGTCGGGATCGGGGTCGAGCCCCATCAGCGGCAGGGCGGCGAGCCGGATCTCGCGGACCCGCGCGGTGAGCTTGTCGTTCGCCTCGAGCTCGGCCGGCGTCTCGGTGCCGGTGACGCCGAGGTCCTCGGCCCGGACGACGACCGACGGCATCCCGTTGTCGATGAGCGTCGCCTCGACACCGGCAAGCTCGTCGACGAGGTGGCCCGTCGGCAGCAGCGGCGTGTCGCTGGGCTCGACGACGATCTCCACGGGCGCCGCCGTGCCGGGGACGCCGGAGAGCTCGGTGTCGCCGTCGTAGGTCACCGCAGCCCCCGGCGTCTGCACGCGCAGGGTCGCCAGACCGCCGGTGTTGACCATCCGGACCCTCACCTCGGTGACGCCGTCCTCGGCCGCCACGAGACCGCGCTCGAGAGCGAACGGCCCGACCGCGGCGAGGATGTTGCCGCACGTCTGGGCATCGGTGACGACGGGCTGGTCGACGACGACCTGCAGGAAGAGGTAGTCGACGTCGACGCCGTCCTGCGCGGACGGGCTGATCACGCCGACCTTGCTGGTGAGCGGGTGGGCGCCCCCGAGCCCGTCGATCTGGCGGGGGTCGGGGCTGCCCATGACCCGCAGCAGCAGGTCGTCACGCGCGGCCGCGTCGGCGGGCAGGTCGTCGGCGAGGAACAGCGCACCCTTCGACGTACCGCCTCGCATCAAGGCCGCCCGCACGCCTGCCATCAGTACCGGTCTCCTGCCTCCAGGTCGGCGTACGAGACGTACTCGACGCCCAGCTCCTTCAGCGTCTCGCGCAGGCCGTAGCGATCCAACCCGAGTTCCCCCTGCCGGAAGGCGGCGCGTGTCGCCTCCTCCTTCTCGACCCGCGCCTGCGACCTCGCGACGGCGTCGGGGACGTCGAGGCGGGGTACGACGACCACGCCGTCGTCGTCGGCGACGATGACGTCACCGGGGCAGATGCGCTGGCCGGCGATCACGACGGGGAGGTTCACGTGACCGGCCGTGGCCTTGACGGTGCCCTCGGCCGACACGTGGCGCGACCAGGCACCGAAGCCCATCTCGCGCAGCTCCCGGGTGTCGCGGACGGCGGTGTCGCTGACGACCGCGCGGACGCCCCGGTGGGCGAGGGCGGTCGCGAAGAGCTCACCGAACATGCCGTGCGTCGAGGGCGCCGCGGCGGCCACGACGAGAACGTCGCCCTCGCCGCACTGCTCGACGGCCGCGTGGATCATCAGGTTGTCCCCCGGCCAGCACAGCGCGGTGACGACGCTGCCGGCGATGGTCAGGCCCTGCTGGCGGGCGACGATCTGTGGACCGAGACTGCCGACCCGGCCCATCGCCTCGTGGACGGTCGCGACGCCGTACTCCTCCAGCTTCGCGATGTCGGTGGCGTCCGCCCGGGGGACGCCGGTGACGACGAGGTTCCGCATGTCCGCTCCTCCTCCGGCCTCAGGCCAGCCGCTCGGTGACCTGCGGGTAGAAGCGCATGTAGGCCTCGCCGTAGGTGCTGCTCGGGAAGCCCAAGTTGGGGCCGGCGTTGCGCTTGAGCTGGACGCCGCGGCGCTTGCCCAGGTCGGTGTAGTAGTCCCACAGGTGCTGCTGCGCCGACAGGCACTCCATCGCCTTGCGCTTGGTGTCCCAGACCTCGGTGATGTCGAGCAGCACCTCGGGCGTGAAGCCGCACATCTCGGGCTGGTGCGGCTCGAAGGCGAACACCGGCGGCGCGCCGACGACCTCGCCCTCGGCCGGGTAGCCGATCGCCCCGGCCAGCACCCGCGCGTCGAGCGCCATCCGCGCCGCGGCCGGGTGGTCGCCGTTGTAGGGGTCCTCGAGCGTGTGGGTCAGCACGACGGTCGGCTGGGTCGCGCGGTAGAGCTCGATCAGCTGGTGGGTGAGCTCGTCGCTCACCTTCAGGGGGTAGTCGCCGGCGTCGAAGAAGCGTACGTCGGCACCGAGCACCGCCGCGGCGGCCTCGGCCTCCTCGCGGCGGCTGGCCTTGATCTCCTCCAGGCCCTTGCCGGCGCGCCACTCGGCGGCGGACTCGCCGCGCTCGCCGAAGGTCAGACAGGCGATGGTCACCTTCTCGCCGCGGGACGCCGCGAGCGCGATCGCGCCGCCGGCCCGCCAGACGAAGTCGCCCGCGTGGGCGGTGACGACCAGGGTGTGCTCCTCGGTCACGGAGGTCCTCTCTCTGCGCACGTCGGTCGAGCCCCGCGAGCGCCGCGACCTGTCTCGAGCGAGCGAGACGGGTCGAGATGTCGGCGTCGAGACCAACGCGTCCGGGTGATGTGTTCCCACACCGTAACGATCGTCCGACGAAATCGTCAACAATCTTGAGATCAAAAGTCGGCGACACCCGCGCACCACGGGCGCCGTAGGATGCGGCCAGTCACCACGAGAGGGGGGCCGGTGAGCACCGACACGAAGGTCGTCTCGCAGGCAGACGTGGCCACCGCCGTACGCCGCGGCATCCTCGCCGGTGAGCTGGTCGCCGGCCAGCGACTGGTCGAGGCCGAGCTGTCCGAGTCACTGGGCGCGAGCCGCGGCGCCGTCCGCGCGGCACTGATCGACCTCACCCACGAGGGTCTCGTCGAGCGGATCGCCAACCGCGGCGCCCGGGTGCGCGTGGTCAGCGTCGAGGAGGCGCTCCACATCACCGAGGTCCGCATGGCCGTCGAGGGGCTCTGCGGCGCCAAGGCCGCCGAGCGGATCACCGACCAGGAGATCTCCGCGCTGCGGGCGCTCGGACAGGAGATGACCGAGGCGGTGGAGAACGGCGACGTCGTCGGCTACTCCCAACTCAACCAGCGGCTCCACGAGTCCGTCATCGCGATCGCGGCCCAGCCGGTCGCGGCCGAGGTGCTGAGCCGGCTGCGGGCCCGCAACGTGCGCCACCAGTTCAGGCTCGCCTTCCGGGCCGGCCGTCCGCAGGTCTCGCTCCCCCAGCACCTCGCGATCATCGAGGGCGTCTGCGCTCGCGACCCCCAGGCCGCCGAGGCCGCCGTCCGCGCCCACCTCGGCTCCGTCCTCGAGGCGCTGGCCGAGAGCGACGCGCCCGCGTAGGGCGCGGCTCCGGACGCCCTGCGCCCGAATCCGTCTGGCCCGAATCCGTTTCAGACGGACGCGTCGACCGCGACGCGCTGGAAGGACCGCTCGAGGTCCGGGTGGCGCCGGACGTAGCCGCGGGTGAGCACGAAGACGCCGAGCGCGCAGGCCGCGGAGCAGAGCATGACGAGCGCGAAGGGCACGGCGGTGTCGTCCCCCTTGAGGCCGCCGAGCGGCGAGACCACGCCGGCGAAGAGGAACGTCAGGCCGCCGACGACCGCGCTGCCGGCTCCGGCCACGTCGCGGCTCTGCTCGATGGCCAGGGTCTGGACGTTGCCGATCACGAAGCCGACCGCGGTGACGATGAAGAAGAGCGGCACGATCAGCAGCCACTTGGTCACGTCGGCGGAGGCGATCAGCAGCAGGAACACCGCACCGACGACGATGACCGGCAACGCCCGCGACACCGTGCGCGCCGGGTGCACCTGGTGGCGCGCGAGCCTTGCCGAGGCCGCGCCGCCCGCCATCAGACCGACCGCGTTGAACGCGAACAGCAGGCCGTAGCCGAGCCCGCTGGTCCCGATGACGCTCTGGTAGACGAACGACGAGGAGGAGATGTAGGCCATCATCGCGCCGAACGCGAACATCGAGGTGACGGTGTAGCCGAGGTAGGCGGGCCGGGCGAGGAGGCGCCCGATGTAGGCGTACTGCACCCGCGGCGTGCGCCGCGACGCCGGCAGCGACTCCCGGATCACGAGCACGATCCCCACCAGCTGGACGAAGTAGACCGCCACGATGATCCCGAGCACGCCCCGCCACGGGACATGACCGGCCAGGGCACCGCCGACGACCGGAGCCGCGATGGGCGCGAGCCCGTTGATCGTCAGCATCAAGGACATGGCCCGGGCGGCGGCGTACCCCTCGAGCAGGTCGGCGATCACCGCCCGGCAGATGACGATGCCGGCGGCCCCGGCGAGCGCCTGGACGAAGCGGGCGGCGATGAGGATGCCGATCGTCGGGGCGAGCGCGGCGCCGGCCGCCGCGATCGTGCCGATGGTGGCGCCGATCAGGAGGGGGCGCAGGCGGCCGTACCGATCCGAGATCGGCCCCCAGGCGACCTGGCCGACGCCGAGGCCGAGCAGGAAGCCGGTGAGCGTGAGCTGCACCGTGGAGGCGTCGGTGTGCAGCGAGGACCGCACCTCGGGGAACGACGCGAGGTAGAAGTCGACGGACAGCGGCGCGGTCGCCGCCAGGAGGGCGAGCACGAGGAGGAGGCGTACGCCGAGCCCGCGCGCCGCGCCGACCGCCGTCCCCTCGACCGCGGGGGCGCTCACGCGCGACCCTCCCCGGTCCCGGCAGCCTCGGTGGTCTCAGCAGCGTCGACGACCTCGCCTGCGAGCTGCTCGAGCCAGTCACGGCTGGCGGCGGAGACCCGCGACGGGACGCCGAGGCCGTCGAGCATCTCGACCGCCGCAGCCATCTCGTGCGACCGGCGTACGGCGTGACGCCGGCTGCCGTCGACGAGCCGGTCGACCGTGGCGGCGGTGGCGCGCTCGAGCTCGCGCGCGATCTCGGCGCGCGTCTCGATCTCCAGCCCGGCGGCCCGGGCCGCCTCCAGGCTCTCGACCACCGCGGCGGCGAGGCCCTTGAAGAAGACGCTGCGCAGCAGCTTGCGGCCCGCCGCCTCACCGGCCGGACCGTCGACGACCGTGACGGTCGCACCGACCACGGTGAGCAGCTCGGCCGCGCGCCCGGCCGCCGGGCCGCTCGCGACCATCGGCACCCTGATCCCCAGCCCGGGCACCGTCGACATCAGCGCCACGTCTGCGAACAGCGCGCCGTCGGGCAGGGCGGCGGCGATCTCGCGCTTGCGCGCCGGCGAGGAGGTGTTGGCGTCGACGTACACGGTGGACGGCGCCAGCCCTGTGCCCGCCCGGGTGGCGGCGGTGACGGCGTCGGCGGCGCTGTTGGCGCTGATCACCAGGTCGGCGCCGGTCACGGCGTCCGCCTCGTCGCGGCAGTCGAGCGCGCCGTCGGGCGCGGTCACCTTCGGGTCATAGGCGCGCAGGGTGACCCCCGCGGCGAGGAGGTCGGCCGCGAAGGCCGACCCGGCCTCGCCGAGGCCGAGCAGGGCAACAGTCGTCATGGTTCTCAACCTAGAGAGCCGGGCCACGTGTCGCTGCCCCTGCTTCGTCTGATGGATGCCTTCCTCGGCTCGGACCGGCTGCGGCGGTCACCGCATCGGCTCATCCTCCGCCGAGGTCCGCCTCGAGTGCACGCGCGGCCATCGAGAGGGTGGCGACGAGCAGGCGCAGCTGCTGGCGGTCGTAGCGCACGCTCGGGATCGACACCGAGATGCCGGCCAGTGCGGTCCCGTCGGTGTCGCGGACCGGGACGCCGACGGCGACGACACCGCGCTCGGAACGGCCCTGGTTGACCGCGAAACCGTTGCGCCTGATGGTGGCGAGCTCCCTGCGGAGCGCCTCGAGGTCGGGACGGTCCGCCGGATGGTCGGCATAGCGCTCGGGGGCATAGACCGCCTCGAGCTCGTCGTCGGGCAGCTCGGCGAGGAGCAGCAGGCCCGCCGTCGTACGGTGAGCGGGGAAGACCATCCCCTCGCGCGAGGTGACCCGGAGCGTCTGGCCAGACTCGATGCTGGCGATGAAGCGCGCGGTGTCGCCGGTGCGCACGGTCAGGTTGGCCGACTCGTCCAGGAGGTCGACGAGCCGGCGCAGGTGGGGAAGCGCCGCGGACCGCAGCCGCGAGGCCGCCGACCGGGAGTGGGTGGCGAGCTCGAGGACCGGCCCGGCGCGGTAGACCTTGTCGTCGTCCTGGACGGCGAAGTCGCGGTAGACGAGCATGGCGAGGAGACGGTGGGCCGTCGACCGCGCGACCCCGAGCCGTTCGGCCGCCTCGCTCACGGTGAGCGCACCCTCGAGCTGGAGGATCGTCGCGATCCGCAGCGCATGGTCGACACTGGTGATCGCGTACGCCGGAGGCGTCTTCAACTGGTTGGCCATCCGACTCCGTCCTCCACGGGGATCCGCCCGGACCGGCGGTCCCGCCCAGCATGTTCTGCAGAACAGAATTGTCTGTTCTGCAGCTCGTGATGGGAGTCACTCTAGACCACATGAGCACTGTCGACACCCCCGTGCGGCTCCAGGCGGTCTCGGCGCCTGACCAGCCCGACGTCACCCCGGCCCTCGAGTCCCTCTACCGCGGCTTCGAGGAGGAGCTGCTCATCCCGCTGTGGACGGAGATCGGCGACCTGATGCCGGCCCACCCCCGCTCGCGCGCGCTGCCGCACGTGTGGAAGTGGGAGAACCTCCTCAAGCTGGCCGAGCAGGCCGGCGAGCTCGTCCCCGTCGGCCGCGGCGGCGAGCGCCGCGCGATCGCGCTGGCCAACCCCGGCCTCGGCGGTCGTCCGTTCGCGACCCCGACCCTGTGGGCCGCGATCCAGTACCTCATGCCGGGTGAGGACGCCCCCGAGCACCGCCACACCCAGCACGCCTTCCGCTTCGTCGTCGAGGGCTCGGGCGTGTGGACGGTTGTCGGCGGCGACCCCGTTCCGATGAACCGCGGCGACTTCCTCCCCCAGGCGGGCTGGAACTGGCATGCCCACCACAACGCCACCTCCGAGCCGATGGCGTGGATCGACGGCCTCGACATCCCGTTCCAGTACACCAACGAGGCGCAGTTCTTCGAGTTCGGTCGCGACGAGATCAGCGACGCCGAGCGGACCACGCCGGAGCGCTCCCGCTCCGAGCAGCTCTGGGGCCACCCGGGCCTGCGCCCCGTGTCGGCCACCGCGGGCGCCCCCGGCAGCCCGCTGCTCAGCTACAAGTGGTCGTTCACCGACGCGGCGCTGAACGACCAGCTCGCGCTCGAGAAGGCCGGGTACGCCGGCACCGTCGAGCCCGGCCACGCCGCGGTCCGCTACACCAACCCGGCGACTGCGGGCGACGTGCTGCCGACCATCCGGACCGAGTTCCACCGCATCGTCCGCGGCGCGGAGACCGCGCCCGTCCGTGAGACCGGCTCCTCCGTCTACCAGGTCTTCGACGGCGCCGGCACCGTCACTGTCGGCGACAAGTCCTGGTCCGTCACCCGCGGCGACCTGTTCGTCGTGCCGTCGTGGGAGCCGTTCTCCGCGAAGTCCGAGGCCGGCGCGTCCGACTCCGACTCCGGCGCCCTCGACCTGTTCCGCTTCTCCGACGCGCCCGTCTTCGAGGCGCTCCAGCTCAACCGAATCCAGAAGGACGCCTGATGACCAAGCTCGCCACCATCCGCCTGACCGACGCGAACGCGGCCGAGGGCACCCGTGCCGTCAAGCTCGAGAACGACCGGCTGGTCGACCTCGGCTACGCCGACCTCGGCGCCTACCTCGCCGCGGGCTCCCCCGCGGCTCCGGCCGACGCCGCGACCTACCCGGTCGAGGGCGCCGACTTCGCGCCGGTCGTCCCGAACCCGTCGAAGGTCGTCTGCGTGGGGCTCAACTACAAGAGCCACATCGAGGAGATGGGTCGCGACCTGCCGGAGTACCCGGTGCTGTTCGCGAAGTTCGCCGACACCCTCGCCGGCGCGAACGACGACATCGTCAAGCCTGCCGAGACCGAGCAGTTCGACTGGGAGTGCGAGCTGACCATCGTCGTCGGCAAGACGGTCCGTCACGCGAGCGCCGAGGAGGCCGCGGACGCGATCGCCGGGTTCACCGCCGCCAACGACTACTCGGTGCGCGACTGGCAGTTCCGCACCCGCGAGTGGCTGCAGGGCAAGATGTGGGACTCCTCGACGCCCGTGGGCCCCTACGTCGTCACCCCGGACGAGCTGCCCGGCGGCGTACGCCCCGAGCTCGACACCAAGCTCACCGTCGACGGCGTCGTGAAGCAGACCGCGAACACCTCCGACCTGCTCTTCGACCCGGTGCACCTGGTGGAGTACGTCTCCACGATCGTCACCCTGCGCCCGGGCGACCTCATCCTCACCGGCACCAACGGCGGCGTGGGCCACGCCCGCAAGCCGCAGGAGTTCCTGTGGGGCGGCGAGACCGTCGAGATCACCATCGACGGCATCGGCACCCTCACCAACGCGATCGTCAAGGACGCCTGAGGTGGCTGACCGCTCGTTTGACGACGCGCGCCGCTGGATGCGCGACGGCACGAAGCTCCTGCTGGAGGCCGTCGCCGACCTGGGTGCGGCGGAGCTCGCCGCACCCAGTCTCCTGCCCGGCTGGAGCCGCGCACACGTGGTCTCCCACGTCGCCGCGAACGCGGACGCGCTCGGCAACCTCGTGCACTGGGCGCGCACCGGCGAGGAGACCCCGATGTATGCCTCCGCCGAGGAGCGCGCCGCCGGCATCGAGCGCGGCACGCAGCTCTCCGCCGAGGAACTGCTCGGCTGGCTGAGGACCGGCGCCGAGGCGCTCGAGGAGGCCATGGCGGCGCTGACCGACGTGCAGTGGCAGCACCCGGTCGTGACCGCCCAGGGCCGCACCGTCCCTGCGACCGAGACGCCGTGGATGCGGTCCCGCGAAGTCTGCGTCCACGTCGTCGACCTCGCCACCGGCGTGAGGTTCGGCGACCTGCCGACCGACTTCCTCGAGGCGCTGGTCGCGGAGATCAGCGCCAAGCGGGAGCTGACCTCACTCCCCGACGGCCCGCTCCCCGAGGTCGCCGCCTGGCTGGCCGGCCGCCCCCACTCGCTGTCCGACGCGCCCGAGCTCGGGCCCTGGCTCTAGGAGAAAGACATGAGCGACCAGAAGACCGACGTCATCGTCGTCGGCGGCGGCATCGGCGGTCTCGCCGCGGCCTTCGCCCTGAGCCGCGAGGGCCTCACGGTCCGCCTGCTCGAGCGGGCCCCGGAGTTCGGCGAGGTCGGCGCCGGCCTGCAGATCGCGCCCAACTGCACCCGCATCCTCGACGAGTACGGCCTGCTGGACGAGGTGAAGAGCCTCGGCGTCCTGCCCGACGACATGATCATGTTCGACGGGCTCGACGGCACCGACGGGCACGCCGCCGAGCTCACCCGCCTCGACCTGCGTGACCTGGAGAAGCGCTACGGCTTCCCGTACGTCGTGATCCACCGCTCCGACCTGCATGCGGTGCTGCTGCGCGCCTGCCAGCGCGCGGGCGTCGAGCTGGTCAACAACGCCACCGCGGTCTCCTACGAGAACGAGTCGACGCAGGGTGGCCAGCAGGCCACGGTGGTCCTCGAGGACGGCACCCGACACACCGCACCGGTGATCATCGCCGCCGAGGGCATCCACTCCCCCGCGCGCTACCAGTTCGTCGGCGACGCGCCGGTGTCGTCGTCGTACGTCGCCTATCGCGGCGCCATCCCGATCGAGGACGCCCGCGAGAACGCCATCCACGAGAAGGCGGTCGTGGTCTACCTCGGCGACAACAACCACTTCGTGCAGTACGCCCTGCGCGGTGGCGAGATGTTCAACCAGGTCGCCGTCTTCGAGTCGCCCAAGGCGCTCGCCGGCGAGGAGGACTGGGGCACGCCGGACGAGCTGGACGCGTCGTTCGACAACGTGGTCAAGGACGTCCAGGACGGCTTGAAGTTCATGTGGCGCGACCGCTGGTGGCGGATGTATGACCGTGAGCCGATCCCGAACTGGATCTTCGGTCGCGTCGCCCTGCTCGGTGACTCCGCGCACGCGCCGCTGCAGTACATCGCCCAGGGCGCGATCATGGCGATCGAGGACGGCTGGGCGCTGGCCAAGCACGTCGCCCGGAACACGAGTGTCGGCACCGACGGCGCGAAGGAGATCGACTGGGACACCGCGCTCGCGGCCTACAGCGCCGTGCGCACGCAGCACACGGAGCGCGTCCTCGCGACCTCGCGCGAGTGGGGCAAGCTGTGGCACCACCCGATCGGCGAGAAGCGCGAGCAGCGCAACGTCATCCTGAAGGCCCGCGACGTCTACGACTACTCGTTCGTCGACTGGCTCTACGGCCCGACCGCGCTCGTCCCCGAGGACGAGCCGGCGATGTTCACCACCATTCCGCTCTCCTCG
This sequence comes from Nocardioides eburneus, assembly GCF_040838215.1. Classification (NCBI taxonomy): domain Bacteria; kingdom Bacillati; phylum Actinomycetota; class Actinomycetes; order Propionibacteriales; family Nocardioidaceae; genus Nocardioides; species Nocardioides eburneus. The sequence continues at coordinate 156,305 of NZ_JBFPJR010000001.1, forward strand.
GCCGAGGTGACCCCCGCGCCGGCTCTGTGTCTCTCCGGGTCTGCGTGGTCACCTCACAGCACCGAGCGCACGGCCTCGTCCGTCCGCGCCACGACCGTCGTGCCGTCGTCGGCGGTGATGATCGGCCGCTGGATCAGCTTCGGATGCCGAGTGAGCGCCTCGATCCACCGGTCGCGGTGGTCGGCGTCGCGGGGCCAGGTCGTGAGCTCCAGCTCCTTCGCCACCGGCTCACCGGTCCGGGTGATGTCCCACGGCTCGAGCCCGAGCCGGTCGAGCACGGCGCGCAGCTCCTCCACCGTGGGTGGCTCGTCGAGGTAGCGGCGGACGGTGTAGGTCGCGCCCTCCTCGTCGAGGATGGACAGCGCCGTACGGCACTTCGAGCAGGCGGGGTTGATCCAGATCTCCATGATGAGGAGATCATGCCCGCCTCGGCTCGGGGTCGCATTGCTGCGGTCAGGCCGTCGCGAGCTCGCGTCGCGCAGCGGCGGCCGCCAGGTAGGGCCCGGCCCAGGCGCTGATCACCTTCGCGGCCCGCTGCGCGCGGCCGGGCCGGGTGAGGAGGTGGTCGGCCTCCTCCAGGGAGACGAAGCTGCGCGGGTGGTGTGCGGCGCCGAAGATCCGGCCGGCGTGCGCGATGTCGACGGTCTCGTCCACCGGCGAGTGCAGGACGAGCAGCGGGCGATCAAGCGCCGTCACGCTATCGAGCACCCGTGCCCGTCGTACGTCGTCGACGAACTGCCTGGTGAGGCGCAGCGTCCGGCCACCGACCGTCCAGCTCGCCTCCCCTTCGGCGAGCACACGGTCGAGCAGCGGCGCGAAGTGCTTCTGGACGTGGCTGGGGTCGCTCGGCGCCGCCATGGTCGCCACCGCGCCGACCGCCGGATGTCGGCGCCCCGCCGCGATCGCGGCCGCACCGCCCCAGGAGTGGCCGACCAGCAGCACCGGCGACGACGCCCGCTCCGCCATCACCTCGACCGCCCGGAGCGTGTCGGCCACCTTGACCGTGAAGGAGCCGTCGCCCCAGTCGCCGCCGGAGTCGCCCAGTCCGAGCGCATCGAAGCGAAGCATGCCGATCCCCTTGGCGGCCAGCTGGCGGCAGGTGCGGGCCGCCGCCGGCGAGTCCTTGCCGAGGGTGAAGCCGTGCACGAAGACGCCCCAGCCGCGGACCGGCCCCACCGGGTGATCGATGACGCCGGCGAGCTGCGGGCCGGTCGAGCTCGCGAACCGGACGGGTTCAGACCTACGGGTGTTCACACCACGACTATGGCCGAACCCAGATGTGAACCGAGCAAAACCTTCCTCACCGCTTCACTTGTGCGGGCCTTCACAATCCGGCCGCGGAGGCAGCTCGGCGAGAGATTGGTGACGCCCCCGGCCGCGTCCTCTCGGGGGACGCGACCGGGGGCGTGGTCGGAGGGGCGGGTGGCCGTCAGACGCGCGTGACGAACGGCAGCACGAGCCGGGAGGGGTGTTGGGCGTCGCGGTAGATCTTGTGCGTCGTCGGGCGCCCGATGGGCAGGTGGAACGAGTCGGGCGGCAGCAGCGCGTTGTGCTCGTCCTGCATCGGCTCGTTCGCCGACAGCTCGACCACGAGACGGTGGCCCGGGAGGATCGTCGCCGCGAACGGGTAGATGCGCAGCACGTACTCGTTGATCTCGCCCGGCACGACCGGCACCTTGCGGGTGTGCGGGTGGATCGGGCTGCCCTCGGTCGTCCTCTCCGGGTCGAGCTCGCGCTGGCTGGCCTTGAGGTACGCGGTGCTGACGAGCTGGCGCTTGCCGTTCGGCGCGTAGTCCCAGAAGCGGGCGACGAAGTTCGTGTCGTCCTGGTCGATCTCGGCGAACAGGTGGAACGCGCCGGTGCCGATCAGCTCCATCGGCTCCTCGAGCACCGGAGTCGACCAGGTGAGCATCGCGATCTGGTCGGTCGTGATGATCGGGGCCTGGAAGTACCCCTCGTAGCCGGCGACGTCGGCCCCGAAGCGCTCCGGTTCGGTCGACAGCTTCTGGCGTCCGCGCAGGTAGAGCGATTTGTACTCGACGTCCTTGGGCGGCCAGGTCTCGGCCGTGACGTACTCGCGGGTGCCCTCGACGAAGACCTCGACGGCGGGCTCGGTGTCCACACCGTTGTCGATGCCCTTGAGCCACTTGTCGTACCAGCGGAACATCTCATCGTGGTCCTCGACCCAGGGGCGGGACTGCATCGGGGGGTAGGGGCCGATGGTGAGCTTCTTGCTCTTCGCCGGGATGTTGAGGAACGTCTCGATCGTCGAGTCGAGTGTCCAGCCGCGCCCCTGCTCCATCTTGAGCCAGACCGGGATGTCGATGTTCTTGGCGAGGTTGACGGGGTTGCGCTCCTCGTACCACTCGCCGTCGAGGTCGTTGGTGACGATGTCGAACCAGGCCTCGTGATGGACCGGGTAGTGCAGCGTGTGGACGAGGTTCGGCCAGGCCTGGACGTCCGGGTCGGCGAGCCGCTCGGCGACCTTGGCCTTGAGCTCCTCGGGCGAGTAGGTCTCCAGCATCCGCGACTTGATCCGGTCGGTGAACGCCCAGCCGGAGTCGCCGCCTCGACCCTCCCGCGCAGCGCGCGGCATGAACCACATGACGCCACCGTGATAGGTCGTCTCATAGAAGTCGTAGTGGCCGCCGGAGACGAAGATCGCCTTCAGCGACGGCGGCCGCTCGGCGGCGGCGAGCACCTGCATCGACCCGAAGTAGGAGATGCCGATCATGCCGACGTTGCCGTCGCACCACGGCTGCGCCGCCACCCACTCGATGAAGTCGTAGGCGTCCTCACCGAGCGGCACACCACCGGCGTTGTAGTTGCCGATGTGCTCGCCCTCAGAGCCGCCCGAGCCGCGCAGGTCGCCGATGACGTGGACGTAGCCGTTCTCGACGACGCGGGCGATGTCGCCGGCCTCGATGCAGCCGTCCCAGAGCGGAGAGGGACGGCGCTGGGGCGGGATGGTCAGCGCGAGGGCCTGCAGTTCCTTGCCGTACGGCGACAGCGCGACGAGCGCCGGCCGCGGCGTCGCGAAGTCTTCGGCGTAGGCGTCACCGACGAGCTTGACGCCGTCGCGCATCGGGATCTCGAGGTCCTTGTGCACCTCGATGGCGCGACCGCCGGCGTCGATGGAGCGGATGTCAGCCATGGTTCTCCTGTCTCGTGCGATAGCCGTGCATCGTCGTGAAGAACGGCGACGGCTCGAGCGTGGGGTCGCCGGTGTAGCCGACCTTCTCGGCGACAGCAGCGAAGGGTGAGTACGGCGAGCCGGTCTCGACCGGGGTGTAGCCGTCGAGGGCCGCGCGGATCTCGGCCTCGCGCGCGAGGCTGCCCTCGAGCGCCTCCCGGGCGCCGGCGGCGTCGAGCGCCACCGGGAACGGGGTTCCGTCGGCGCGGCGGTAGGGATGCCCGAGATAGAGGTGCGCGGGGGCCAGGGCGAGGACCTTCTCCAGCGACGCGCGGTAGGCGTCCGGGTCCTCAAAGCCCGGGAAGCCGCTGGCCGCGCCGTAGCACTGGGCGGCGTCTCCGATGAAGACGTCGGGGCCACCGGGGCCGTCCTCGACGACGTAGGCGACCGCGCCCGCGGTGTGCCCCGGGATCGCGACGACCCGGACGCGGACCCCGCCGAGGTCCAGCAGGTCACCGTCCGCAACGGTCACGTGCGGCTCCATCTCGCCGGAGATCGCCTCGAGCACCTCCGCACCCTTCGCCGCCTCCAGGGCCGCCGCGTCGACGTAGGGACCACGCAGGTCGAGCGCCTCGTCGACGTGGGCCTGCCGGGAGCGCAGGAAGTGGGCGTCGGTCTCGGAGATCACGACCTTCGCCTGTCGGCCGGTGGCCTCCCACAGGGCGTGAGCGCCGCCGACGTGGTCGATGTGGCCGTGGGTGAGCAGGATCCACTTCACGTCCTCGATCCGGCGGCCCAGCTTCTCCAGCTCGGCCGGGACGCCGGCCGCGGACGCAGTGACACCGGTGTCGACGATCGCCAGCTCCGGCGCGTCGATGAGGAAGCTGAACAGCGCGAACCGGCCCCACGGGGCAGCGATCGGGTGGACGTCGACCATCGTCACGCCCCCTTCAGGAAGGCGGCCGTCTCACCGAAGACTGCGCCGAACTCGGGCAGCCAGCTGAAGTGCTGGACGAAGCCGTGAGCCGCCCCGGCGACGCGGGTGACGGTGACGTCGACGCCGGCGGCCTTCAGCTTCTCACCGTAGAGCTCGCCCTCGTCGCGCAGCGGGTCCATCTCGGCGGTGACGATCAGGGTCCTCGGCAGACCGGAGAGGTCCTCGCGCAGGATCGGGCTCACCCGCGGGTCGGTCGGGTCAGCGCTTCGCAGATAGAACGAGTTGAACGGCAGGAGGCCGGCGGTGGTGAGGCCGTTGCCCTCGGCGTTCTCCTTCAGCGACGGGTAGCGGCCGGATTCGATCGACTCGGCGAACCGCAGGTCGAGCGAGGGGTAGTAGAGCACCTGGTGGCTCAGGCCGGGCAGACCCGCGTCGGTGACCAGGCCCGCGACCGCGGCGGCGTAGGTGCCCCCCGAGGAGTCTCCGGCCACCGCGACGGTGCGGCCGGCGTCGAGGAGGTGCTTCACCACGGCGAAGCAGTCGTCGAGGCCCGCCGGGAAGGGGTGCTCCGGGGCCAGCCGGTAGCCCACCGACACGACCTGCCGCCCGGTCGCGTCGGCCAGCGAGCGCGCGATGTGGTCGTGGGTGTTGAGGCTGCCCAGGAAGAACGCGCCGCCGTGGAGGTAGACGAGAACATCGTCGCTGGCGTCGGCCGGCGTGTAGACGCGCACCGGCACGCCGGCGTACGACGTGTCCTCGACCGAATCGATCGGCAGCCGCTCCTCGAGCGGAGCGACCTGGGACTCCTCGAAGCCCCGCATCGCCACCGGGTCGAGCTCGGCCGGCGGAGGCGGGAGCGTCGCGAGGATCTCGGCGACCTTGGGGTGGAGAGGCATCGGCGCTCAGCCCTGAGCGGCGGCCATCGTGGCCGGCTTCTGGCCGGGGAAGACGTCGTTGACCTCGTCCTCGTTCCAGCCCTGGCGGGAGATCCGCTGCAGCTCGTCGGTGACCGGCTTGCGCTTCGCGGTGTAGGCCGCCAGCGCCTCCGGCACCGAGGCAGCCTCGGTCAGCGCGTCGGCGATGGCGCCGGCGTCGAGGATGGCGGAGTTGGCGCCCTGGCCCTGGTGGTGACACATCGCGTGCGCCGCGTCGCCGAGCAGCACCACGGAGTCGCTGTGCCAGACCTCGACCGGATCGATGTCGTAGACCGCGCGCATGTTGACCGCCGAGACGTCGAGGCGCTTGGTGATGTTGACGATCCGCTCGTCGAAGCCCTTGACCGTGTTGACGATGTAGTCGAGGTCGACCTGCGGCGCCCAGGTGCTGTCGGCGTCGAGGGCGGTGATGTCGAAGGAGACCTGGCCACGGGAGAGCAGCGGGAGGAGGTAGACCTTGGTGCCGTGGCCGAGGTACATCCGCAGCTTGCCGTCGGCGACCATCTCCAGGCACTCCGGGTCGTCGATGACGACCCGGTAGGCGTGCTCGCCGGCGAAGACCGGCTGCTGGTCGGAGAAGAGCTGCTCGCGAACGACCGACTTGATGCCGTCGGCGCCGATCACCAGGTCGGCGGTGGCGGTCTCGCCGTTGGCGAACTCCAAGGTGGCGTTGGCGCCGTTGTCGGTGATCTTCTCCAGGCGGTGGCCGAGCTTGACCATGCCCTCGGGCAGGACGCTGTAGAGGGCGTCGATGAAGTCACCGCGGTGGATCAGGTGGGTGGTGACGCCGAAGACGTCGGCCTCGGGCCAGGTCTCCTCGGCGATCGGGTGGGCGTCGGCGGTGAGGATCTCGAAGGACTCCGACGGGTTCGAGACACCGGCGACGGCGTCGAAGGCCCCCCACCGGCGGAACTGGTCCATCGACGAAGGCCGCAGGCCGATGCCGGCGCCGACCTCCTTGATCTCGCTCGCCTGCTCGTAGACGGTGACGTTCGCGCCGGCGACGGAGAGCGCCTTGGCCGCGGCGAGACCGCCGTAGCCGCCGCCCACGATGGCGATGGTGAGGTTCGATGAGTCCATGGTCGTCTCTCTCGGTAAGGCCGTCAGGCGGTGGCCGCGGCGCGGGTCTGGGTGGAATGGGGCTGCATGGTGAGGAAGTCGGCGGGAAGCTCGACGAAGATCCGGTGGATCGTGGCCTCGTCGACGCCGTTCTCACGCAGCGCGGGGAAGAGCGTCTCGAAGAGGTAGTTGACGGTGTGGCCCTTGACGCCGGGCCAGCCCAGCGGGCTGCAGTTGGCGTCGGCCGAGGCGAGGACGCTGTCGACGAGACCGTCACGGAGGTAGCCGAGGAAGTGCTCGAGCCGCTCCTGGCGGGGGCGGCCCCAGAACGGCGGGTCGGGCAGCTCGAGGTCATAGCCGAAGGTGTCGAAGCCGATCCGGCCACCCTGCTCGGCGATCCAGCGGTCGCGCACCTTGCCCTGGCTGACGCCGTCGTCGGCGTGCCCGAAGAGGACCCGGTCGAGCGGGAGGCCCTCCTCAGCGAAGATCTCGACCGCCGGCTCGGCGTCGACCGCGAGGTGGGTGAAGATCGGGACGCCGGTCTCGAGCGCGGCCCGAGCGGCAGCGCGGTAGATGCGGAGGTCGAGCTCCTTCATCTTGAAGCCGCGGCTCACGCCGACCTTGATGATGCCGGCCTTGCCGCCGGTGTTGCCGATGCCGACGGTGATCTCGTGGATGAACTGCGCGGTGAGGTAGTCGACGCTGGCGCGCTCGAAGAACGGCAGCGCGGTGTCGCCGCCGACGAAACCGGTCGAGGCGACGATGTGGACACCGGTCTTCTCCGAGAGCGACTGGTAGTAGTTCACGTCGCGCCCGTTGCAGATGCCGGTCGCGTCGACGAACGTGGCGCCGCCGTAGGACAGCGTGTTCTCGTGGAACTTCCGCAGCTTCGGGACGGTCTCCTCGTAGCGCTGCTCCGGCGTCTTCCACCAGGTGGTGTCGAGCTCGGAGCCCGGCATGCCGTAGCCGATGTGCTCGTGGATGGCGACGAAGCCGAGCTCCTCGGGTGCGATCGGGCCGAGGACGGTGTTGATGGTGGTCATGGCTCAGGCCTCCTTCACGGCGAGCAGGGCGGCAGGGTTGGCGGTGAGGAGGCGCGGCGCGAGCTCGGCCGGCACCGCGGACACCAGGGCGTCGTACGACGTCTCGGGCATCTCACCCTCGTCGTAGCCGAACGCGAGGGCGGCGCCGCCGGTGGCGACGAGCGTGTTGTCGGCGCCGCCCGCCTGGGCGAACGCCACGCCGGCAGCGACATCGGTGAAGACGACGTACGCGCCCTTGCCGGCAACCTCGCCGGCCTTGTCACCGGCGTTGACGACGGCGATCCGATCGGCCGCCAGCCCCTCGTCCAGGGCGACGGCGAGCTCGGCGACAGGGTCACTGCCGGCACGGAAGGTGAGCGCGACACCGGTCTGCTTCGCGGCACGGGCACAGCCGCGCAGCTGGCTCTCGTCCGTCGGCGTCATACCGTCGGCGGTGATCGCGGTGGCGATCAGGCCCGCGGAACCACGGCGCTCGACGCGCGGCACGACCATGCCCTCGGTGACCTCGGCCGCGTAGAGCGCGGCGAACTTCTCCGCAGGCCACGGCGTGGGCGGGTTGGTCTGCGGGGTGAGGAAGTAGCCACCGAGCATGCCCTCCTCCATCTGGCCCGCCGAGGCGACGATGTGGACGCCGGTGGCGCGGGAGAGGGCCTCGAGGAGCGGGACGTCGCGGCCGGCGAACATGCCACCGGCGTCGACCACGGCCCCGCCACCGGCCGCCTTGAAGGCCCGCAGCTTGTCGGCGATCGCACGGAAGATGACGGCGCGGTCCATCTCGATGTCATGGGCGTACTGCGCGCCGGGGAGCACCGCGAGCAGTGCCTCGTGGACGGCGACGACGCCCAGCTCAGCGGCCGGCACGGGGCCCAGCACGGTGTTCACGGTGTTGCTCTTGACGGTCATGCCTGCCTCACGGGTCGGGAAGGGCGCGACGCACCCTGTGGCGGTGGTCACAGTAATCCTACGGTTTACACAATGTCAAGCAAACAGACGTTGTGGTTGTAACCCATTCGATCTGTTCGTCGCCCTAGCCGCCCGCGACAGCTCGCGGCCGACGTCAGTGCTGGGTGGTGAAGCGGAACTTGAACTGGTCCGGCCGGTGGACGTTCAGGCGCCAGCCGCTGAGGCGCCCCTCGCGCGTGTAGAAGATCGACTCGACGTCGAGGACCGGCGTTCCATCAGCGACCCCGAGCAGCTCAGCGACCTCAGCGGCAGCTGCGGTGGCCCATGCCTCGTGCTGCACTCGCGCCACGACGATCCCGAACTCGCGCTCGAGAAGAGAGAAGGCGGAGCCGCTCTCCTCGAGCTCGGCCACGCTCGGGCGGAACTCTCGAGGCGCCCGCAGCCAGATCTCCCCGCAGGCCAGCGGCTCGGTGTCGACCGAGATGAGCCGGGTGAAGTGCAGCACCTGCTCGTCGTCTGCGAGCTTGAACCTGTCCGCCTGGTCAGCCGTCGGCGTCACCCACTGGACGCCCCACACCCTGGAGACGGGATCCAGGCCAGTCTCACGCAGGTACGCCACGAGACCACCCGGACGGACGGTGTCCGGGCGATGGACCTCGCGACTGAGGCCCGCCACCGGGAACGTGCCCCTGGCACGCTCCCGGTAGACGTAGCCCTCAGCTGCCAGCTCCTTGAGCGCCTGACGCACGGGCGCACGACTGACACCGAACCGGTGGATGAGCTCTTCCTCTGTCATCGGCTCGTCTCCGGGCCGCGCGCCCGACAGGATCTCGTCGCAGAGGATGTCCTTGATCTGCCGGTAGAGCGGAACGCCCGAGGAGCGGTCGAGCGACCTTGCGGTGGGAGTGGTGGTCGAGCCGAGGGGCGATGCAGTGGTCATGGAGTAGGCCTCATCCGAGTCGGGGACGGCGGTCGGCAGACAGGTCATGGGTCGGCTGGCCCGGGCGCGCCGACCCTGACCACAGCGTGCCGGATCAGTCCTTCCAGGCGTCAGCCTGCTTCTTCACAGCGGCCGCGTCGAAGTCGTTCGCCGTCGCGAGGAGCGAGTTGTCGTAGAGCTTGGCCGGATCCGCGACCTTGCCCTTCAGACCGAGGTAGTCGATGTACGCCGCCCAACGGTCCGGCGCGAGGTAGCCCCACTGACCGTTGACGCCCTTCTTGAACTGTTCCACCGTCGCGAGCAGTGCGTCCTTGGCCTGGGCCATCGCCTGGTCGTCAGGAACGTTCTTCGGCTTGCTGGCCGGGTACTTCTCCCAGTTCATCCTGACCGCCGCCTCAGGGTTCTCCTGGGCGAAGATCGCAGCCTTCATGTACGCGCGCAGGTACTTGCCGTACGCATCCATCTGGGCGGGACTGGCGTCACGACGAACGATGAAGCCGGCGGCGAAGATCTTGGCGACGGCCGGAGGGAGTGGAAGCTTGCGCACGGTGATTCCGCTCGCCGCCGCGGACTGGTCGATCTCGGAGTTGTTCGCCACGACAGCGTCGACCGCACCCTTGCTCATCTGCTCCATCGCCGCCGTGACCGGCATGGTGACCGGTGACAACGCCTGGCCGTCACCGCCGTCGGCGGTGACGTTGGCGCGAGCGAAGGTCTCGAACGGCGCGCCGAGCGCGCTCATGCTGACCTTCTTGCCTGCGAGCTGCTTCGCGGAGGTGATGGGCGAGTCGTCCGGGACGACGATGCTGAAGCTGGGCGCCTGGTAGGGCGTGAAGATCCAGGTGAGACCGTTGTCCTTGCCGCTCGCGGCCGGGACGATGAGCGTGTCGGGCGCCGCGTTCACGATGTCGGCCCGGCCGGCCGACACGAGGCCCACGGCCGCGGAGGGCTGGCCTGCCAGCGAGACCACCTTGACGTTGATGCCCTCCTCCTTGAAGTAGCCCAGCTTCTCGCCGAGCCAGTTCGGGATGGCGCCCGGCGTCCCGTCCGGGAAGGGCGTCGCCAAGGTGATGGTGGTGACGTTCGAGCCGCCGCCCCCGGACGCGGTGTCAGCACCGGCGCCGCAGGCAGAGGCGCTGAGCCCGAGCGTCAGCGCGGCCGCGCCCATGGCGGTGGTGCGGAGGAGCCGCCGTCGGGAGAGTGCAGTAGTCATCGGATGAAGCCCTTTCATGAGATGCGTGGGAGAGATCAGTGGCCGCGGCGCCGGCTCTCGGCCGACCAGAAGACGAGGCGCTTGCGCAGGGTGACGAGGACCAGCACGAGGACCCAGCCCATGACGCCGAGGAGCACCATGACGGCGAAGATGCTGGCGGTGTCGAGGACCTGCTGCATCTGCACGATGAGGACACCGAGTCCCGCCGTCCCGGAGAGGAACTCAGCGACGATCGTGGCCGTCATCGCTTGGACAAGGGAGATCTCAAGGCCGGTGAACAGATACGGCAGGGAGTTGGGCAGCACGAGCTTGCTGAACCGCTGCCACGGCGAGGATCCGAGCGAGCGCATCACGTCGAGGCGCTCGGGCTCGACGGACTTGAATCCGGCCAGGCCTGCGACGAGGACCGGGAAGAAGGTAACCAGCGAGACGAGCATGATCTTCGACTCCGAGCCGAAGCCGAACCAGATGATGAAGAGCGGGGCGACGGCGATCTTCGGCACCGACTGGAACGCGACCACGATGGGGTGCACGATGCGCTCGAGGAGGCGGATCTGAGAGAAGACCAGCGCGAGTACGAGCCCGACCGCCGCGCCGAGGCCGAAGCCGGCGAGGATCTCCACCAGCGTGACGCGCGCGTGGTAGAGGTAGCCCGCGGGGTTGGTCGGGCTCGTGGACAGTCCGTCGACCAGGGCCTCCCACACCGCCTTCGGCGTCGGCAGGATCACGGAGCGCACGTCGAAGAGCGCGACGTACGCCGCCCAGGCCGCGATGACGAGGATGACCACCGCGGGGATCCCGATGATCTCGGGGAGCGAGCTGCGCCACTCGAACCGCTTCTCGGCCGTGCGCGTCGGCACCGGTGCGGTCGGGACCGTCGGACGGATATCGATCGCCATGGTCAGTCTCCCGTCTTCGCGCCGAGCAGCTGGCGGAGGTGGTCGGCGGCCTGGCTGAACTCGGCCGTGGCCATCAGGTCGAGCGTCCGTGGGCGCGGCAGCGCGACCTCGTGCACCTCGGCGATGCGACCCGGACGCGCCGCCATGACGACGACTCGGTCGGCAAGGAAGAGCGCCTCATTGACGCTGTGGGTCACGAAGACGACCGTCTTCTTGGTCGATTCCCAGACCCGGAGCAGCTCCAGGCCCATGGACTCGCGGGTCAGGGCGTCGAGGGCACCGAACGGCTCGTCCATGAGCAGGATCTTCGGGTCGTGGAGCAGGGCGCGGGCGATGCCGGCACGCTGCTGCATGCCCCCGGAGAGCTCGTAGGGATACAGGTGCGTCGCATGCCCGAGACCGACAGTCTCGAGCAGCTCTTTCCCGCGCTCCTCGGCAGCCTTCTTCGGCAGCTTGAGCACCTCGGCCGGCAGCGTGACGTTGCGGAGCACGCTGCGCCACGGGAACAGCGCCGGCTGCTGGAAGACCATGCCGACCAGCGGGCTCGGTCCGCTCACGGGCTCGCCGTCGATGCGCGTCTCACCACTCGTCGGGCTCGCGAGGCCTCCGATGATCCGCATCAGCGTGCTCTTGCCGCACCCTGAAGGGCCAAGCACGGAGACGAACTCACCGTCGCGGATCTGGAGGTTGACGTCGTCGAGGGCGACCACCTCGCCGCCGGACTGCGTCCGGAACACCTGGCGGACGTGACCGAGGTCGATGAAGGGATCGGGATTTCGCACCGCGGCCGTCACGGCCTCGGGGTGCAGATCTGCAGGCATGGGGGTCCTCGTGGGGGCTCGGCCACCGCGTTCCCGGCAAGGCCGCAGCGGCGATAGATCGGTTCGCTCCGGGCCAGCGGTTCCAGAGATGACTGCACTGTGTCCGGCGTCACATCATACTATTATTTTGTTATACTTTTTGCACGGTCCGAAACCCTCCTTTCCCGCCCGGATTCCCGTTGCGCTCCGCCCCGCCGTCGTACCAACCCACGAGCCCGGCTCGCGACGGTGCGCGGGCCGGGCTCGTTCTTGGGTTGAGGGGCGGGCTCTCAGACCGGTGCGACGTCCTCGGCGACGCCGGCCACCTCGTGGAGCACGTCGGTGCCGAGCTCGACGGCCTCGGCCGAGGCACTCTTGGCGCCGGCCAGACCAACCACGCAGAGCACCGCTGATCCGAGGGCGCAGATCGCGGCCGCCAGGAAGGTCACGTTGAACGCGTGCGACAGCGAGCTGAACGCCAGGTCGTGCAGAGCGAAGGGCATGTCGACGAACGGCTTGCCGGTCTTCGGGTCGGTCAGCACCGGCACCGAGTTGACCGCGACCGAGCCGCCACCCTGAGCGAGGCCGTGCAGGGCGCCCATCACCGACTCCGTCGGCACATGCGGATCGAGCGGCTGGCCGAGGACGGTGAAGCCCTGCTGCCCGGCCTTGTCGAGCGCGGCATCGAGTCCGGCGTCGAGCTTGCGGTTCGCGATCGAGTTGTAGATCGCGCCACCCAGGACCGGGCCGAGCGCGAAGCCGAAGTCGCGCAGCAGATTGGTCGTCGCCGACGCCATTCCGGCCAGGCGCAGCGGGACCGAGTTGATCGCGACCGCGGTGATCGACCCGACCGTCAGGGCGAACCCGATGCCGTTGAGGATCATCGGCACGATGAACTTCACGAACGCGGCGTCATGCGGGGCACCGTGCGCGTCGAGGAACGAGTGCGCGTCGAAGCGCGAGGCCCAGAAGCCGGCCGCGCCGATGCAGAGGAAGCCGAGCGTCAGCACCCACTGCGGGCTCACCGAGTGGATCAGCTTGGCGACCAGAGGGACCAGCAGCAGCGCGGGGATCTGGATGACGAGGAAGAGGAGGCCGATGTAGACCGCCCCGATGTGGATGACGGTGCCGAGGAACATGGTCATGGAGAAGCAGATCGCCAGGTAGGCGAACATGCCGATGATCGCGACGATGCCGGTGATCGCGAACGAGCGGTTGGCGAACAGGTTGAGGTGCACCAGCGGCGAGGCGGTCCGCAGCTCGATCGCGACGAAGGCAGCCAGGAACACCGCGGCGATGACGAAGCCGACGACGATGTCCCTCTGCCCGTAGCCGCCCTGAGAGCCCTCGGTCAGGGCCCAGACGAGCGCGAGCAGACCGATGACGAGCGTGACCTGACCCGGCAGGTCGAGCGTGCGCCCTTCGGGCGCCGAGGAGTTCGTGGCCTTGAGCGCGACGATGATGGCTACGACCGCGAGCGCGACCGGGATCCAGAACGAGTCCTTCCAGTGGCCGTTCTCCGCGAGCGACCCGGCGGCGATCGGCGAGACCGCCGCGCCGATGGAGAGGAAGCCGGCCCACAGCGCGATCGACCGTGCGCGGGTCACCGCATCCGGGGCGAGCGCCGCGATCATCGTCAGTGAGATCGGATAGAGCGCGCCCGCACCGATGCCGGCGATCGCCTGCCCGGTCCACAGGGCATGCACGTTGCTGGCACCCGCCAGGGTGATCACCTCGCCCAGGATCAGCAGCCCCAGGCCACCGAGCAGCAGCTGCTTGCGGCCGAAGATGTCACCGACCACCCCGAAGGTGAGCTCGAAGATCACCATCGCCGCGGCGAAGGACGCGCTCACCCAGGTGAGCTGGGATCCGGAGATCCCGAGGTCGAGCTGGATGGTCCCCAAGACGGAGGCCGGCAGCGAGTACGCCACCTGGGCCACGAAGACGCCGAGGCAACCGGCGATCAGAGTCGGGATGTAGCCGCCACCCCGGACTTGGGCGTCACTCATCGAGTGCTCCTTGTGTCTGTGTCGGGCTGTCGCGCGCCTGCCCCGGGTCGGGTACAGCGAAGAACCAGCCGTTGATCGGCGTGATGACCGTCACGCGAATGCGGTGAACCGTGTCACACGACTTACAGCCTGTCAAGTGATTGTCCGCTCCGTATGTGATTCGGATCGCGCGTCCGATCTGCGAAGGCGCCGCCGTAGAGTGCTCCCATGGCAAGCCTCAGGGAGCAGCAGAAGCAGATGACCCGACAGCTCCTCGTGGACGCCGGCCTCGAGCTGTTCACGACGAAGGGGTACGCCGCCACGACCGTCGACGACATCGCGACCGCCGCCGGAACGACCCGCGTGACCTTCTATGCCTACTTCCCCTCGCGCGGAGAGCTGATGAAGGCACTGATCGACGAGCGCCTCAACGAGGCGCTGCAGCGCGACCGGTCGGCCGAGCACGGCTCGACCGCGCAGGACCTGGTCGCCACCATCACCGAAGGCACCCGGGAGGCGATCGAGGCGTGGATCCGGCGCACCTCGGAGTCGTGGCCGCAGATCCATCCGATCATCCGGATCGGACGCGACGCCGCCGCGATCGAGCCCGAGCTGTCCAAGCTCGTCGAGGGCTGGCTCGAAGAGGCGATCGGCGACATCGAGGACGGCCTCACCAAGGCGGACAGGTTCGCGCCTCACCAGCGCCATTTCCGCGGCGTCCTGGCGATGGCCCAGCTCGACTACGTCGCCCAGAACTGGGGCGAGTCCGACTGGAAGCTCACCCGCGACCAGATGCTCGACGAGCTCGCCGCGAGCTGGACCCAACTCCTGACCTGAGCCCGGATCCGGGCTCAGAGGTCACGACCCCGCGACGGCGTCGAAGAGTGCCTGTCGCAGCCAGGCGATGAAGTACTGGTCGCTCAGGTGCGGATTCCACACCATGTCGATCCCCAGCCCCGGAAGCGGGAAGGGGAACTCCTCGATCCGTACGTCGACCAGGCTCCGCATGGCCGCCGCCACCCGGTAGCGCAGCAGCGCGACCCCACCCCCGCGCGCGACCAGATGGGGCACGAGCAGGTAGTCGGAGACCAGCTGGCCGACGCGGTAGCCGACGCCCTGCTCCTCGAGCACGGAGTACGGGAAGACGCGACGGTCGGTGTCGACGACGACGTGCGGCTGGGTGGTGATGAGATCGAGCGCCGTCGCCTCCGGCGGCGTCTGGGAGGAGGCCAGCACGACGATGCGGTCGTCGTACAACCGCTCCCGCGGATGAGGCGAGGCGAACGCCTCGGACATCAACACGACGTCGACGCCATGCTCGGTGAAGGTGGACTCGGTCGGCACCGTGATCGTCCGCACCCGCAGGGTCGCGTGCGGGGCCTGCTCGGCGACCAGCCGACCGAGCCGGGGCCCGACCACGAAGGCGGTGCTGTTGGTCATCGCCACCGTGATGATGCGTCGGTCCGTCGCCGGGTCGAAGCTCGGGAAGTTCACCACGCCCGCGGCGTGCTGCAGCGTCGCGCGCACCGGCGCGATCAGCTCCTGGCCACGTGGCGTCAGCGCGATGCTTCCCCCCTGGCGTACGACAAGGTCGTCACCGAGCAGCCGCCGCATCCGCGCCAGCGCGTGGCTCATCGCCGGCTGGGTGAGTCCGACCCGCTCGGCGGCCTTCGTCACCGACCGCTCCTCGAGCACCGCCAGGAGTGGCACCAGCAGGTTGAGGTTGACCGACGCCAGGCGGTCCAGGCCCGAACGCGTCACCTGCCGCCCGTCGTCGCTCATCGCCTCGAACCTTACTCAGGCCTCCCGGGCCGCCCGACGCAGTCGCGGGATCGGGATCCGGTAGTTCACCGCGACCGCGGTCCCGGAGCCGTCCTCGTGCCGCCAGCGCAGCAGTCCGCTGTGCGGCTCACCGTCGACGACCTCGGGCTCCCCGACCACAGGCAGCCAGCCACAGGCCTTCACCGTCAGGCCGAACCCCTCGGTCCAGAAGTACGGCGAGAAGGTGAGCTCGGGCGCGTCGTCCCCCTGCAGCAGGGTGGTCGCGGCGACCCTGCTCTGATCGATCGCGCTGGTCCACAGCGGCACCCGCCGGAGCCCGTACGCCGTCGGGAAGGCCGCCACATCGCCGGCGGCGACCACGTCCGACCGCCCGCCGACCCGCCCGCGACTGTCGACCGCGAGCACGCCGTCGACCAGAAGACCGCTGTCGGCGAGCCACTCGGTGTTGGGCACATCCCCGATCGCGCTCACCACGAGCCCGGCCTCGAGGACCGCGCCGTCGCGCAACTGCACCTGCACGACGTCGCCGGCGTCGGTGACGCCGGCAGCGCCGGTGGTGACGACCTTGAGGCCCTGCGCGGTCGCGGTGTCGGTGAGGACGCCGGCCAGGTGCTCGCCCAGGACGGCGACGAGCGGCTGCCCTTCGGAGACGAGCGTGACCTCACACCCCTGCTCGAGGCAGCCCGAGGCCACCTCCATGCCGAGCGGGCCACCGCCGATGACGACCACCGAGGGAGACTCGGCCAGCGCGCTGCGCAGCGCGAGCGCGTCCTCGATGGTGCGCACGCAGCGCTCCCGCTCACCGCCACCGAGGGTGCGCGGCCGCGCGCCGCTGGCGATCACCAGGCCGTCGTACGCCAGCCCGCGGCCGTCGCTGAGCGCGACCCGGCGCTGCTCGGGGTCGAGAGAGACCGCGCTCACGCCGAGGAGCTCGGTCGCGCCGTGGCCGGGGGCGGGCAGCTCATGGGCGCTGAGCTCGTCGCGCAGGAGCGCCTTGGACAGCGCCGGACGGCTGTAGGCGGCGTGGCGCTCGGCGCCGACGACGGTGAGCTCGCCGGTGAAGCCACCGGCACGGAGGGTGTCCGCGGCGGTGACTCCGGCGATCCCGTTGCCGACGATGACGATGCGCCGCATCGCAGCACCGCTCATCGGAGGCTGAGTGCGGCAACCGGGCAGACCCGGACCGCCGCCTGGGCGGCCGCAAGGTCGGCGCCGTCGACCTCCTCGCGGTCGAGGACCAGCTCACCCTCGTCGTCGAGGTGCATCAGCGCGGGCGCGGCCTCTTCACACAGGCCGTGTCCCTCGCAGCGCGGCCGGTCGAGCAGGATCTTCATGCGGGCACCACTTCCAGGACAGGGAGCTCCTCGATGCTCCGGGTGATGTTGCTGGGGACGCGGACCTCCGGTCCGACGACGAGGCGCTCGACCCGGCGGGCCAGCGCGTCGATCACGGCGTGGGCCTCGAGGCGGGCCAACCCCTGGCCGGCACAGCCGTGCGGGCCGTAGCCGAAGGCGAGGTGGTCGACCGGGTTGCGCTCGACCATGAAGGCGTCGGGGTTGTCGTAGTGGCGCGGGTCGCGGTTGCCGGCGCCGAAGATGATGGCCACCTGAGAGCCGGCCGGCACGACGACCCCGTCGATCTCGACATCACGGGTGACCCGGCGGCCCCAGGCGTGGACGGGTGCCCAGAAGCGGAGCGCCTCGTTGAAGGCGGCCGGCACCAGCGCCGGGTCCTTGCGGATCAGGGCCAGCTGCTCGGGGTGGGCGGCGAACAGCGCGACGATGTTGCCGATCGCCGCAATGGTGGTGTCGACACCGGCGCCGAGGTACTGGTGGATGATGTGGCCGGCCGTCCCCTCCGGGATGGCGCCGCGCTCCTCGGCGTCGAAGATGCCGCGACCGACCGAACCGGGCGCAAGGTCAGCCGCCGTCACGGTCGAGCACCACTCGTAGAGCTCGCCGGCGATCGGGAAGTTCTCCGCGGTGCGCTGATTGAGAGGACCGATCACCTGCATCGCGGCCTGGCCCCAGCGCAGCATGTTGTCCCGCACGTGGCCGGTGAACCCGATCAGGTCGGCGACGACCTCGAGCGGGAAGGCTCGCGCGAGGGCGTCGATCGCGTCGAAGGGTTCCGCTCCGTTCAGACCCTGCTCCACGAAGGCGGCGACGAGCGCGTCGGCCTTGGCGTCGATCTTCCCCTTGAGCCCGCGCAAGGCACGGGGCGTGAGGTTCTCGGTCAGGGCGGCACGCAGCTGGGTGTGCACGGGCGGGTCGGAGGCGAGCGAGGTGCCGGTCAGCGCCTCGTTGACCATCGGGTTGAAGCCGATCGCGCCGGCCGAGGAGAACGTCTCCCAGTCCCCGAGCGCCGTCCGGATGGCCTCATAGCGGGTCAGGGCGTAGACGTCGTTGGCGGGCAGGTGGACGACCGCGCCGAGCTCACGCAGGACGGCGTAGGTCGGATACGGGTCGAGAAGGACCTCATCGTCGAAGAGATCGAGCTCGGACACGGCGGGGATGGACATGGTCACCTCGGTGTGGTCGGGAACACAGGCAGTGTGTGTGACGACCAACACATGTGACCAACACATTGTGTTCATGCCTTGTCATGCGCGCCATGCATAACCGCAGGTGAAGCCCGAGCGACTTCTCAGTAACCCGCCGTCGGGCGGATAGTCGGAGCATGTCCGCTGTCAAACATGCCACCGCGTCGTCCAACTCGATCACCATGCGGCTCTACACCGCTCCCGACCACGGCGTCGTCGGCGCCGTGGCCACCGCTATCGCCGACGCGGGCGGCATCGTGACCGGCATCGACGTCACCGACTCGCGGCACGACCGCCTGGTCGTCGACGTCACCTGCTCCGCGGCCGACGCCGAGCACTCCGCCGAGCTGGAGAAGGTCGTCGCCGCGATCGACGGCGTCGAGGTCCACAAGGTCTCCGACCGGACCTTCCTGGCTCACCTCGGCGGCAAGATCGCGATCTCCTCGAAGGTCCCCCTCAAGACCAGGATGGACCTCTCCATCGCCTACACCCCGGGCGTCGGCCGGGTCTCCAAGGCGCTGTCCGAGCATCCTGAGGATGTCTCCCGGCTCACGATCAAGGGCAACACCGTGGCCGTGGTCACCGACGGGTCCGCCGTCCTCGGCCTCGGCAACATCGGCCCCGGCGCCGCCCTGCCGGTCATGGAGGGCAAAGCGGCCCTCTTCAAGCGCTTCGGCGAGATCGACGCCTGGCCGATCTGCCTCGACACCCAGGACACCGATGAGATCGTCCGGGCGGTCGAGCTGATCGCGCCTGGTTTCGGTGGCATCAACCTCGAGGACATCGCGGCCCCCCGCTGCTTCGAGATCGAGGCACGGCTGCGTGAGCGCCTCGACATCCCGGTCTTCCACGACGACCAGCACGGCACCGCCATCGTCGTCCTCGCCGGACTCACGAATGCGCTGCGGGTCGTCGGCAAGTCGATCGAGACCGTCAAGGTGGTCGTGTCCGGAGGCGGCGCCGCAGGTACGGCGATCGTCAAGCTCCTGCTGGCAGCCGGCGTGTCCGACGTGGTGGTCTACGACCGCAACGGCACCCTCGTCGCCGGTGACGACTCCCTCAGCCCCGCCCACGCCGAGCTGGCCGCGGCCACCAACCCTCGGCGCGTCGCGGGCGACCTGCGCGCCGCTCTCCAGGGCGCCGACGTGTTCGTCGGCGTCTCCGCCCCGGGCATCCTCCAGCCCGCGTGGATCGCCGAGATGGCCGACCAGCCCATCGTCTTCGCGATGGCGAACCCCGACCCCGAGGTGGACCCCGCCGAGGCCGCGAAGTACGCCGCGATCGTCGCCTCCGGCCGGTCCGACTTCCCCAACCAGATCAACAACGTGCTCGCCTTCCCCGGCGTCTTCCGCGGTCTCCTCGACGCCCGCGCGAGCGAGGTCACCGAGGACATGATGATCCGCGCCGCGCAGGCCATCGCCGCGGTCGTCAGCGACGACGAGCTCAACCCGAGCTTCATCATCCCCAGCGTCTTCCACCCCGAGGTCCACCAAGCCGTCGCCTCGGCGATCTCCGGGCAGTGAGACCTCCGGCGGCGGTGTAGCGCCGGTGGCGCGCAACAACGCGCCACCGGTGCGGACCTCAGCCCGGCTGCCGCATCCGCGGGACGCTCGCCCCGCGATAGCCGAGGTTCTGCGAGACGCTGCGGCTGGCGGCGCGCACCGCCGGGATCAGCGCCGACGGCCTCGTCGGCCCGTCCGCGGGCACGACCAGCGACAGCGCCGCGATGACCGCCCCGTCGGAGTCGTGGATCGGACAGGCGATCGACACGGCGGGGACCGACGAGGTCACCTGCCGGTCCGCGATCGCGACACCCGTACGGCGTACCTCCGCCAGCATCGCCCGCAAGCGACGCGGGTCGGTCACGGTGTGGGCCGTCCAGGCCTTGAGCGGCCCGCGCAGCACCTGCTCCTGCACCTCGGTCGGCGCATGGGCCAGGAGCACGAGCCCGACGCCGGTGGCGTGCAGCGCGAAGCGGCCGCCGACGGTCGTGAGGACGCGTACGGCGCCCCGGCCGGCGAAGCGCTCGACGTACACGACCTCGAGGCCGTCGCGCACGGCGAGCTGGACGTTCTGGTGGGTCGCCTCGTAGAGGTCCTCCATCGCGGTCAGCGCCGCCTCGCGCAGCGCGGGACCGCGGGGCGCCCGCGTCGCGGTCTCCCACAGCCGGATGCCGACCTGGTAGCCGGCCGAGGTCTCCTCGAGCGCACCCCAGCGCTGCAGATCGGTGACGATCCGGTGGGCGGTCGAGAGCGGGAGCCCCGTCGCGCGCGCGATGTCGGAGAGGGTCCGTCGCGGGTGGCGGGCGTCGAACGCCGCCAGCACATCGAGGGTCCGGGTGCTCAGCGAGCGCCGGTCCTCTTCGCCCGTCCTGATCTTCTTGCCTGTCAACGCCGCCGTCCGGGGTTGCGCACCCGCTGCGTGCCCGAGCCCGCCGCGCGAGTGACCTTCGCCATAGTGTCTCCACCATAGCCGCTCATGCCAACGCTCAGCGCGCGACGAATGTCTCGACCTCGTGCGCCGCGACCCAGTCCTCGTCGAGCGTGACGCCGAGGCCAGGGCCGGTCGGAACACCCACGGTTCCCTCGGCGTCGACCGACGCGAGGTCGTCACGGAAGTCGGCGTACACCGGGAACCCGGCGCTGACGCTGGGCAGGCTCGGCGCGACGAGCCCGAGCTCGTAGAAGTTCGTGTTGCGGATCGCCGCCATGCAGTGGCGGTGGGCGGGGCCCGGGCCGTGCAACTCGACGTCGAGACCGAGACCCTCGGCGGCATGCGCGAGCTTCATGACGCCGGTGATGCCTGCGTCGAGCCCCGCGTCGGCCCGCACGAAGTCGGTGCCACCGGCGACGACCTGGTCGACGTGGGCGCTGAACCCGCGGACGTGCTCGCCCATGAGCAGCGGCGTCCGCAGCAGCTCGCGCAGCCGCCGGTGGGCGTGCGCCGAGACACCGCCCTCCTGGTAGGGGTCCTCGTACCAGTAGTAGCCCGCCTCGTCGAGCGCCCGGCCCACGGTCAGCGCGTCCGCGAAGGTGGTGTACGCCGATCCCGGGTCCAGCATCAGCGCCACGTCCGGCCCGACCGCCGTCCGCACCGCATGGACGGTCTCGATCTCCCGGCCGAGCGGTCCCGCGGCCCACCCGTGGATCTTGAAGGCGCGATAGCCGAGCTCGGTGCACGCCACCGCGAAGTCGGCGTAGTCCTGCGGCGAGGAGAGCGGACCGGTCTCGTCACCGTGGAGCGTCGAGGCGTACGCCGGCAACCGGTCCTTCCAGCCGCCCAGGAGCTGCCACACGGGGACGCCGTACGCCTTGCCCGCGATGTCCCACAGCGCGATGTCGATCGGCCCGATGCCGAGGCGGTCGTACTTCCGCCAGGCTCGCTGGAGCGTGGTCCAGATCAGCTCGCGCCGAAACGGGTCCTGGCCGACCAGCCACGGCGCGATGGACTCGATCTGCGCCGCGGCAAGCCCGTTCACTCCGGTGGTCCAGGTGTGCTGGCCCCAGATGCCGGCGTCGGTGTCGATCCGGAGCACGACGCCGGTCGCGGTGCGCACCGCACCGTCGGCCGCCACCGGGTAGAAGCCGCTGGGATCCATCCCGCGCCCGGCCTGCTCCCAGCGCAGCTTCGTCAGCGACACCTGAGTGATGACGGTCATCGGGCGGCTCCTCGGGACGGCAGCTCAGCGTCCTCCCGGTCGTCAAGAGCGACAAGGCGGGCTCCCACCCACCAGAAGCGAGACGTCCGGGCCCACGAAGGCCGAAGGCCCCGGTCATCGACCGGGGCCTTCGTGTCTTGCGCGCCCGTAGGGATTCGAACCCCAAACCTTCTGATCCGTAGTCAGATGCTCTATCCGTTGAGCTACGGGCGCAGCGTCATGCGACCTGAGAAGAGTAGCGGACGGATCCGCCGGAGCCGAAATCGCGGCCGCGGCGTCGGTCGGGCGCAGGTCGACGACCGGCCCCGGCGGCTCCGCAGCCCGCGGAGTCGCCGCACCTCTCGGCGCGGACGCGATCGCTGTGGAACGATGACGACCACCGGTTCGAGTGGAGGTGGGGGCGCGTGAACAGCCTGGGGCCCGACGACCGTGCGCTCTTCGAGGACGCCGGGATGGCGCTCTACGAGGCCGTCGTCAGTGCCGGGGGCATCGCTGGGGACGATCCCCGCATCGCGCCGGACGGCCCGTGGGCGGCCGCCTTCGCCCTGCTGGTCCGGCTCGGCCTGCTGCAGCGGAGCTCGGAGGAGCAACCCGGCCATTGGACCGCGGAGGACCCGGCCAGCGTGCAGTCACGGATCGTCTCGCCGTTGAGCGTGCAGGGCGCCCGGCTGCTCGAGGAGTCGTCGCAGTGGGCACACGACTTCGCGTCCGTCACGCAAATCTGGCGCCGCGCCCCCGAGGCGAGCGGCCGGGGTCCGTTCACCTATGTCCACGGGGACCACATCAGCCCTTTCATCGAAGGGCTCGTCGCGGAGTGCGAGGTCGAGGTCCTCACCGCGCAGCCGCAGACCGGGCGTGACACGGACGGCCTCGCCCTCGCGATCCAGCGCGAGAGCGCACTGCTGGGGCGTGGGGCGACGATGCGCACCCTCTACCAACACGCCGCGCGGCGCAGTTCCGTGACGCGGGAGTACGTCGCCGCCGTAACCCGACTCGGCGCGGAGGTCCGCACCCTCGACGAGTTCTTCAACCGGATGCTCGTCTTCGACCGGCGCATCGCCCTCATCCCCGCACCCGACACCTTCGACGCCGCGCTGGCGATCCGGGAGCCGACCGTCGTGGCCTATCTGGTCGACGTCTTCGAGCGCTCCTGGGAGCGTGCCCGGCCGTTCACCAGCAGCGACGCGTCCGTACTCAAGGACATCGCCGCCGAGCAGCGCGCCATGACGATGCGCATGCTCATCGAGGGGCATTCCGACCCCGCCGCCGCCAAGCGCCTGGGGGTCAGCCCGCGCACCTACGCGGGCTACGTCGCGGATCTGAAGGACGAGTTCGAGGCCGAGACCCGCTTCCAGCTCGGCTACATGATCGGTCGACTGGGGATCACCGGCTCGGGTGACGCCGAGCAGGCCTGACGCCAGAGGTCAGCGACAGAAAATAGACGGCGGACCGGGGCCCGAGGCTCCCCGGTCCGCCGACGATCCCAGCGCGACGTCAGCGCCCGATGAACTGGCCGACCGCGTTGCGGCCCCACGTTGTGTCAGCGTGGGCAGGGGCCGAGATCCCCATGACGCTGATGCCCACGGTTGCCGAGGCCGCAAGCGCGAGGGCGATCCTGCGAACGATCTTCATGATGTGTCCTTGTTGTCTCGGGAATCCCGGCCGGCAGAGGGGCCGGGCCCTCAAAGTGTGCCTGCCAACGGCAGCGATCCCCTAGGCGGATGCGGGCTCATCATTTTGCATTGCACAAAGGTGCAGGGCTGGGGTCCTTGCACATCCAGGCAAAAAAGGGTGCCCTCCCTGTGGGAGGCGACCACTCGCAGACCGGGCCGCGCTTGTCCGCGCCCGCGTCGCAGCAGGTCAGCGGTGGTTCGGCACGGTCCTTGAACCCCGTTCCTCGCCGAGAGCCGTTTCCGCAGGTTAGACGCGACTGTTCGCGTCGGGTCAGCGGCGTCCGCCGACTTCGCGGTGCCAGTAGGCCGCATCATCGCTACCCGTCCTGACGACCGCGTCCGGCTGGACAGGGGCGGGCCAGAACTCGACTAGATAGAAGTCGACGACGCCCTCGTCGAACTCTCCCGCACGCCCCGCGTCTCGCCCGCGTGCGCTCACGCGCACGCGGTACGTGCCCGGTTGGAGGGCAAGCGCGCCGCTCTCCTCCCCTGACCATGTGGACCACGATGATGCTGCACCGGCGGGGATGGTCACCGAGACCTCAACAACGTCCTCCCACTCCGCGTCGAGAGTGGGCTCGGAGTCGCTGGACACGACGCGGACATGCGAGCCGCCCGAACGACGGGCAAGGTTGAGGTAGAGACCCGCTTTCATGCCAGCGCCGACGAGTCCGTTGATCTGTCCGGCGAAGAACCGATCGAAGTCTCCATCGAACCCATAGCCGTCGCCCCAACCCAGGTCGAACTGCCCGTAGTCGGTGTCCACGACCTCATCGAACAAGACTCGCTCCACAGTGGCTTCATGCCTTTCAGTCAGACGAGGCGGGGTCGGGTTGATCATGAGGGCTGGGCTACCGTCCCTCAACCGAGCCAGCAGCGTGGCCCTGGTCGACGAGCGGGTGACGCTACGCGTTCTGGGGCCGCTCCCCACCCGGCCTTCTTCGCGCACCGCTCAGAAGTTCGCCGGGAACGTCACGAACAGGGTGAAGGCAAAGAAGAGCGCCTGCAGCGCCAGCGCGCCTGCGATGAACGCTAGCGCTGTCCAACCGACGACACGCGGGATGGTTCGACGGATGAGGCCGGTTGCGATCAGGCCGAGGAGCGCCGCCTGCAGAAGCGGCGAGACATAGTCCTCAACCCACAGAGGAGCCGGAGGAATGACCGAGGGAGGCGCCATCGCCCACAGCAGCGAACTCACAACCGTCACGAGGCCGATCCAAGCGATCGACTGCGAGAAGAACCAGCGGCGCGTCATATCAAGAGCCTAAGTCAACCGCGAGTTCGGAGAGGCTCAATCGCGAGATCCTGTCGGACTTGAACGGGCGCAGCCGCAGCGGTCGTGACTGCAGGATGTCATGGGTTGGTTCTCGCGATGGCGGTTGATTGCTGGGGGCTGTATCGGCGGATGGGCGGGTCATCTTGATGCTGCCGGTGATCCTGGCGCGTTCCTGGTCGGTCACCGCGCACCTTCGAGGGCGTGCAGCATGGCCTCTGTGGTGCGGGCCAGACGCTCGCGAGTGCGGGTGGTGTCGGGGCCTTGTACACCGAGCAGTTTGAGCCTCTTGCTGCCGTGGATAACGTGCAGCGTGATCCGGTTGTAGAAGGCGCCGGACCCTGGGCCGAGGCGGATGTCGTCGATCTGGTCGGCGGGCAGGGTCCGGCGCCGGAGCCCGTACCAGTAGATGAGCCGGGTCGAGTCAACGCGGACCACGGAGAGGGGCAGCGAGAGCCCGAGGAAAGCGACGAGCGCGCCGAAGAGGATCATCAGCACGGACGCGTCGGGGTCGCCGGCGACGTCGGGCACACCGGAGAGCGCGAAGATCAGCCCGACGATGCCGAGTGCGCAGCCGCCGACGCGGATGTAGATCGGTGCACGGAGGATGACCTCGGCGACGGCCTCCTGGGCTGGCGTTTCGGGCGGGTATGTGCGGGTCATGTGCGGCCACTCGGTCACGGTCGGCGGGTCCTGCAGGGCTGGAGTTTGGCACCCGGCGTCTATAGGCCACCGCCCATGAACATGACCGCGATGAACGCGATCACGCCGGTTCCGGCAGCCCATTCCGCGCCCGCCAGCAGCGTCGTAGTCCACGCATCGCCGCGTCGGTGACCGCGCCGCAGAACGCGCGCGGCCGCCGCGAACGGTGCCAGGCCCGCCATGGAGATCAGGGTCAGCAGCACGATCCCGGTGGGCGTGATCGTCGCCCGCTGCACCGGATCGAAGAGATTGAAACACAACCCTGAAACAGCGAATCCGGAGGTCAGCCAACCGGGGAGCAGCGCCAGCGCGAAGAGAGTCACCGCGACGACGGGTCGGGGCGACACCGGGCGCGGCTCAAGGAACGTCACGACCTCATTATCGGTTGTCACCCGGACAAACGGTTGGGAATCATTCCTCCGTTGAGGTGTCTGCCCTCTCACGCGAGTACTCGACGACGTCGGGCATCCTGAAACGGCGAAAGCCGCCCTCGGTCCCGGTTCCCCGGGCCTCAGGCGGCTCTCCCGACTTCGTCGGGAGCCTCTGGCGGAGGCGGAGGGATTTGAACCCTCGATGGGGTTGTAGCCCCAAACCCGCTTAGCAGGCGGGCGCCATAGACCTGACTAGGCGACGCCTCCCCGACAGCCCCGACAGGTTACAAGGGATTCGGCTGCAACGACGAATCTGAGCCCGAAACGCCCCGGACGCCCCGAGCTCGCCGCGACCCGTCACCCACGGCGACGGCCTCCACCGCCGGCGGCGCGGACGCTCGCGCTGAGCCTGGCCTTGACCTCATTGACGAACTCCTCCCGGTCGATCGCCAGGATCGCGACCGGGATGGTGGTCGTCCCGCCATCCTTGAGGCGGAGGATCAGGCATGGCGAACCGTGGGCCGTGGTCGTCGCCACCTCCGCGACGTCGCTCCACCGCGCCTCGCGGACGCCGGCGCCGCGCACGAGGCGCACCGAGTAGCCCTGGGGCGTGGCCCGGACGACGTACGCCTTGGTGCGCAGCCACCAGCCGAAGCTCAGGACGGCGACGAGGCCCACCACCGCGGCCAGGAGCAGCCAGCCGAAGTCGAGGCCGGCCAGACCGACGACCGCCGTCGCGACGAAGACGAGCACGGCCAGCGCCACCACGGAGACCCCGAGGAAGCGCGCCGCGATGGGGCCGGCGAGGTGGTAGTGCGTGAGGTCGGTACTGCCCTGAGCTGACACGGCGCCATTCTCCCCGACCCGGCGGAGAGGTGCCGCATCGCCGTCTCCGTGCAAGGTCGGCACCCTTGTCCGGGACCGTGACCTGGGTCACACTCGACCCATGACGGGGGTCACTACTGCGATGACCGACGCGCTGCGCGCGCTGGAGCAGGCGATCGCGCCGCCACGGCCGGGGACGCCGGTCGGCAACTGGCGTTGGTCGGTGCGGCAGCGGCTCACCGGCGTACGCGAGGCGCTCGTCATCGAGGACGCCGGCATCGACAACACCTGGCTCGCCGCCCGGACCGGCACCGCCCTGCGGGAGCGGCACACCCTCGTCAGCCGCGTGGTCTCGCTCGGCAGCGACGTCCTCGACCGCCCCGACATGGACCGGCTGCGGCTCGAGCTGCGGCGACTCGTCACCGACCTCAACCACCACCTCCAACACCTCAACGATCTGGCGTACGACGACGTGGAGCTCGAGCTCGGTGGCGAGGACTGACGCGGCGGACCGACCGGGCGCGCCCGCGCAGCGACCGGGTCGGCGGCGCGGGGAGCCTGCGCCCTAGACTCGGGGCCGTGGCCGGTCGCGACCGGCCTCGGAGGGGTGCCGGAGTGGCCGATCGGAACCGCCTTGAAAGCGGTCGTAGGGAGACCTACCGCGGGTTCGAATCCCGCCCCCTCTGCCAGCGAGCGCCAGCGAGCGCCGCAGAGGGGGCGTGGCCGGGCCTGGCGGCTGCCAGCGAGCGCCAGCGAGCGCCGCAGAGGGGGCGTGGCCGGGCCTGGCGGCTGCTGAAGCGCGCGAGGAACGAGCGCGCGAAGAAGAGGGGCGTGGCCGGGTCCGGCGGCTGCCAGCGAGTGCCAGCGAGCGCCGCAGACGCGGCAGCGTGCGCTCAGCGGGTGATCTCGATGAGCACGTCGCCCTCCTGGACGACGTCGCCCGGCGCAACCTTGACCGCGGAGACGGTGCCGGGCTCCTCGACGAGCACCGGGATCTCCATCTTCATCGACTCGAGCAGCACCACGGTGTCGCCCACGGCGACGGCGTCCCCGGGAGAGACCGCCACGCTCATGACGTTGGCGACCATCTCAGCGGTGACAGTGATGAGCGAGTTGCGGGCCATGGGCCGAACGTATGCCCTACCGAGCGGTAAGCCGATTCACCGCGCGGTGGAGCCGCCGTGGCCGGTCCTGCCGACTGGCATAGGCCGCCCGCGCCGCTGAGCCCGGCGCCCGGCCCACGCTCAACGGGCCGTCCGGCAGGACGTTCTCGAGCACCTGTGCCGGTGAGGTGACCGCTCGGTCAGAG
The DNA here is from genome assembly GCF_040838215.1 of Nocardioides eburneus. Taxonomy (NCBI): domain Bacteria; kingdom Bacillati; phylum Actinomycetota; class Actinomycetes; order Propionibacteriales; family Nocardioidaceae; genus Nocardioides; species Nocardioides eburneus. Next base: position 184,290 of record NZ_JBFPJR010000001.1, read on the forward strand.
GAGCGCGCGGGCGCGCCCCGGCTCCGGGCGTACGGCGGAGGCGTCCTCGGCCTCCCGCGCGGCCCGGCGCCCGACGGGGCGATGCGCGTCGCCGCGCGAAGGGTATCCGGTGAACGCCAGGTCGACGCGGATGACCACGAACCCGATGACGAGTCCCACGACGAGGCTGTAGCCGACCGACACGAGCGACTCCAGGATCCCGATGTCGGCGTTGAGGAGCGTGCTGGCGACGGGAGCAGTGACCCCGACCCCGAACGCGCAGACCCACCAGCCCTGTCGCCGCCGCGCCCGCATGTGGGTGCCCCAGGCGAGCGAGGGAATGCCGAGCAGCGCCTCGATCGGCCGCGGATAGCCACCGAGGTGGTCGCGGCACCACACCACCCCGTCGTGGACGGAGCCGACGAGGCCGGGTGTGCCGTAGCGACGGATCAGCTCGGCGTAGAGCAGCGTGACCGCGAGCATCACGCCGCCGACCACGACGACGAGCATGCCGCGCCGGCCGAGTCCGTGGAGACCGGCGCCGAGCCGGTAGACGAGGAAGAACGCACAGACCATGGCGCAGGCGAGGACGGCGTACTGGAAGCGCGCGACGTCCACGACGGGCCGGTAGCCGAGCGCCGCGAACGTCCCGATGCCCGCGATGACGACGGCGACCACCGTCTCGCGCACGACCTGCGGGAAGCGGCGTGCCGGGACCGTGAGCATCACGCCGAGCACGGCCGCCACGGCCGCGGTGAGGACCGCGGCGCCGGTCCTCAGCTCGTCCTGGTCGAGAGCCAGCACCGCCGCGCCAACGGCGAGCGTGAGCGCCGAGAAGATCACCGGACGTCCGCCGGTGCGGGCCGCGAGCGCCCAGGTGTACGCCGTCGAGACGATCACCGCGCCGATGCCACCGACGGCGTCGGGCCCGACGTCGAGGGCGGACGCCGCGAGGGCCAGCAGACCGAGCGCCAGGGCCGTGAGCCACAGCGTCACGAAGCCGACCACGCCGAGCCGCCCCATCCGAGGCGTACGACGCGGCATGACGGACGCGGAGGCGGAGGCTGCGGCCTCGCAGTGCTCCTGCGATGCCGGCGACGCTGCCGCCGCCGGGGCGACTGTCTCGTCACCGCTCGCCTCGCGGTCGGGCGTCGGCCGCGACGTCGGGCGGGCGTGGGCGTAGCGGCGCGCATCGCGCCGCGCGTCACGACGGTCGCCGGCGGGCTGCTCGGCCGCACGGCCTGCGTCCGCCCCGCCCGGGGTGGCCCCGACGGCGTCGGGCGAGCTGGGGTCGACGTAGGCCGGGACGCGCTCGGCGACCCGACGACCGCGCCGCTGGGTGTCCGCGCGACGGCGGGGAGCGGCTCGGGTCATGGCGCCCAAGGCTACAGGCGCCGGTTGGCCAGCGACGGGTTGACGCTGCGCGCCTTCTCCAGCCGCGCCCGGTCGATCGTCACGGTCAGCACCTCGTCGGCGTCGCCGCCCTCAACGAGCACGTCGCCGAGCGGATCGGCGACCAGCGAGTGGCCGCAGTAGCGCGGCGTGGACTGCGCCGCCGCGGCGACGTACACGGTGTTCTCGATCGCCCGCGCGCGCAGCAGGGTGCGCCAGTGGTCCACCTTCCGCGGCCCGGCCACCCACGCGGCGGGGACGAGCAGGATCTCCGCCCCCGCGTCGACCAGCCGGCGCGCGAGCTCGGGGAAGCGCAAGTCGTAGCAGGTCATCAGCCCCACCGGGACGTCGTCGCCGGCGACGGTCGGCACCGTGACCACCACCGGCTCCAGCGGACCGCCCGTGAGGGCGTCGGACTCGCGGTAGCCGAAGGAGTCGTAGAGATGGATCTTGCGGTACGACGCCTCCGCGCCGCCCCGCGCGACCACGGTGTTGTAGGGCCGCTCGGGGTCGTCGGACGTCTCGAACATCCCGGCCACCACGGTGGTGCCACGCTCCTTGGCGACCCGCCCGACCTCGGTCGCGAAGGGACCGTCGAGCGGCTCGGCGAACGCGGAGACGTCCGAGCCCGCCTTGCCGAAGTCGCGGGCGAACGCCTCGGGGAACACCACCAGGTCGGTGTCGGTCGGCGCCAGCGCGTCGAGCAGCGCCCGGTTGTCGGCCGGCTCGAGGGAGGAGGCGTGCTGCACCAGTCCCATCCGCAACGTGTCCCAGGTCATGCTCCCAGCGTGCCACGGGGGCTCCCCTCGGCGGGCGGCCGCTGGCACGATGGCGAGCGTGTGGGAGCCGTGGAACGCGATCGTCCTCGCCGGCGGCCGAGCCGTCCGGCTCGATGGTGCCGACAAGGCGAGCGTCGAGGTGCACGGACGGACCCTGCTCGCCTGGAGCCTCGACGCCGTCATCGACGCCAGCGAGGTGGTCGTGGTCGGTGACCCGGTCCCGACCGAGCGGCCGGTGACCTTCACCCGCGAGAGCCCCCGTCACGGCGGCCCGGTCGCCGCCGCGCTCACCGGGCTCGACGCCCTCCTCCGGCCGACGGCGTACGTCGCCGTGCTGGCCGTCGACATGCCCCGCCTCACGCCGCACACGCTGCGGCGGCTCCTCGACGCGGCCCGCGACCCGGCCCACGCCGCGGACGGAGCGGCCCTGGTCGGACCGGACGGACGCCGACAGCTCGCGCTGGTCCTCGCCACCGACCGGCTGCAGGAGGTCCGTCCCGACCTCGAGGCGCAGCACGGCATGGCGCTGCGTGCGCTCCTCGAGCCCCTGACACTGGTCTCGGTGGCCGCGGTCGCCGACGAGCACCGGGACATCGACACATGGCGCGATCTGCGCGACATTGGGTGAGTGAACCTGCACGACTGGATCGATGAAGTGTGCGACACGCTCGACGTCGACGCGGAGATCGACGAAGGGCTGGTCCTCGACCTGACCAAGACCGTGGCCGACAACGTGCAGCGGCCCGCGGCCCCCGTGACGGCGTACCTCCTGGGCTTCGCCGCCGGTGCCGGTGAGCTCGACCCGGACGGGATCGAGCGCCTCGCCGCGCGGGTGCAGACCCTCGCGGAGGGCTGGGACCGGCCCGCCACGGTTCCCGAGCCGCGCGCGTCCGACGACGACGGTGAGAGCGAGGCGGATCCGGTCCCCGACGACGTGGTCCACGACTTCGAGGAGGATCTCGAGGACGCAGAGGTCGACTGACGGCCCTCCCGGCACCTCCCTAGGCTGGGGGCATGCGCGCCGTCACCGCTGCCCAGCCCGGAGGACCCGAGGTCCTCACCGTCACCGAGGTGCCTGACCCTGTGCCCGGCCCCGGCGAGCTTCTGGTCGAGGTCGCGGCCGCCGGGCTCAACCGTGCCGACCTGCTGCAGCGGCAGGGGTTCTACCCGCCGCCGCCGGGCGCCTCCGAGATCATCGGCATGGAGTGCAGCGGCACGGTCGCCGCGCTCGGCGACGGGGTGGACGGCTGGAAGATCGGCGACGAGGTCTGCGCGCTCCTCGCCGGTGGTGGGTACGCCGAGAAGGTGGCCGTCCCGGCCGGTCAGGTCATGCCGGTGCCGGACGGCGTCGACCTGGTGAGTGCCGCGGCGCTCCCCGAGGTGGCCTGCACCGTGTGGTCCAACGTGTTCATGATCGGCGCCCTGCAGCCCTCGGAGGCGCTGCTCGTCCACGGCGGTGCCGGCGGCATCGGCACGATGGCGATCCAGCTGGCCCATGCGCTCGGGTCGCGGGTCTTCACCACCGCTGGGACGCCGGAGAAGCGCGCATTCTGCGCCGAGCTGGGCGCTGACGTGGTCATCGACTACCACGAGGAGGACTTCGTCGAGGTCGTCGCCGACCAGACCGGCGGCCGCGGTGTCGACGTCATCCTCGACAACATGGGCGCGAAATACCTCGCCCGCAACGTCACCGCGCTCGCCACCGAGGGCCGCCTCGTCGTCATCGGGCTCCAGGGCGGCACCAAGGCCGAGCTCGACCTCAACGCGCTGCTCCGCAAGCGCGCCGCCGTCATCGCCACCAACCTGCGCGGCCGGCCGGTCGAGGGCAAGGCGGCGATCTGCCGCTCGGTCGTCGAGAACGTCTGGCCGCTCGTCGCGGCCGGTGACGTGCGGGCGGTCGTCCACGACGTACTTCCCCTCGAGCGGGCCGCCGACGCCCACCGGCTGATGGAGTCGGGCGACCACAGCGGCAAGATCCTCCTCAGCACCGCCGGATGAGCCGCTGGCTAAGGTTGCCCTCATGACGGAGCAGCAGCCTCAGCCCGGCCAGATCCTGGTGATCGGGCCCGACGGACAGCCGATCGCCGCCCCGGCACCCGAGCCGGAGGGCGACGGGAACGAGGAGCGCGACCTCACCGAGCTGGTCGAGCAGCCGGCGAAGGTCATGCGGATCGGCTCGATGATCCGCCAGCTCCTCGAGGAGGTGAAGGCCGCGCCGCTCGACGAGGCGTCGCGCAACCGGCTCCGTGAGATCCACCAGGCCTCCATCAAGGAGCTCGAGTCCGGTCTCGCGCCCGAGCTCGTCGAGGAGCTCGAGCGGCTCTCGCTGCCGTTCACCGAGGACCACACCCCCTCCGAGGGCGAGCTGCGCATCGCGCAGGCGCAGCTGGTCGGCTGGCTCGAGGGCCTCTTCCACGGCATCCAGACGGCGATCTATGCCCAGCAGGTCGCCGCTCGTGCCCAGTTCGAGCAGATCCGCCGCGGTCTCCCGCCCGGCGTGCAGCTTGCCCCCGACGGCCCGCAGCCCCCGGCGCCGCACGGTCACGGTCATCCGCAGGCCGCCGGCGAGGAGAGGCACGGCGAGTCTGGCGGCATGTACCTCTGACGGTGGCCCGCGGACCGAGGTGAGCGAGATGAGCCCTCAGAGGGTGGCGGCGCTCCCCGGGTCGACGAGGATCTTGGCGTGCTTCTCCGGGTCGCCGAGCGCGTCGAAGGCGCCCGCGACGCCGTCGAGGCCGACCGTGCCGGTGTGCAGCGGCGACGGGTCGACCTTCCCGGCGGCGATGAGGCCGAGCACGTGGGCGAACTCGGCGGGGTCATAGCCGAACACGAACCGCAGGTCGAGCTCCTTGTGGATCCCCATCGCGGGCCGGAAGCGGTCGGCCTCCATGCACACGCCAACCACGACGACGCGGGTGTGCAGCGGCGCGGCGCCGGCGATCTGCTCGATCATGCCGGGGACGCCGACGCACTCGAAGACCACCGGGCCGCTGGGCGTCGCACCGAGGGTGTCGGCGACCCGCATCAGCCGCTCCCAGGGCAGCAGCGGCACCCGGCGCAGCCTGCTCATCGTGTCGATGCCGAAGCCGAGGTAGTCCGGCAGCGTGCGCACCGGCCCCTTCTGGTCGTACGCCGCGAACGGCTGCCGCTCGCGGGGGTCGACGACCACGTCGGCACCGCACGCGCGGGCCAGCGCCCGCCGGCCGGCCGACAGGTCGGAGGCGATCACCTGCCGGACCCCGGAGGCCTTGAGCATGAGGATCACGGCCAGCCCGATCGGCCCGCAGCCGACGACGATCGCCGGCTGGTTGCGGCCGACCGCGCCACGGCGTACGGCATGCCAGGCGACCGCCAACGGCTCGGTGAACGCCGCCCGGTCGACCGGGGTGCCGTCCGGGACGGGGAACGTGAACGCCTCCTGGACGACGGTCTGCTCGGCCAGACCACCCGGCGCTGCGGTGTCGAAGCCGACCAGGTGGACCTCACCGCCGGTCCGGACCACGGGCAGGGCGACGACGAGGGCGCCCGGCTTCCAGCGGCGGCGGGTGTCGGGACCGTACGACGCCACCCGGCCCACGATCTCGTGGCCGAGGACGACGCGGTGGCCGGGGCGCATCGCGGTGGTGTAGCCCACCTCGGCCACCACGTCGGAGAGCTCGTCGGCATGGTGGCGCGCGTGCAGGTCGGAGCCGCAGATCCCGCAGCGCGCGACGTCGAGGAGCAGTTGCCCGGGCCCGGCCGCCGGGGCCGGGACGTCCTCGACGCTGAGCGTGCCCTGGTGGCAGACGACCGCCCTCATGCGCCGGTCACCCCGCCGCGCTCCCCGCCATGCGCCGTGACGAAGCCGGCGACGAGCTCGGCGATGCGGTCGGGCTGCCGGAGCACCACCCAATGGCGCGCGTCGACCTCGACGACGGTCAGGTCGTCGACATAGGGGACCGGGGCCTCGGTTGCCATCGCCGGCGACACGTAGACGTCGCGGGTGGGCGCGATGACCTGCACCGGGACCGTGACGCGCCGCGGCGTGGGCCGCCCGAGACGGCCGAGGATGTTGGCGCGGTAGAGCTCGATCCCGTTGATGGTGTCGCGCTCCCGACGCTCCGGCACCGACTCCACGCCGCGCACCTCGCGCGCCAGCAGCTTCTCGAGGAGGCCGCTGCGCCACGCGGCCTCCGGCAGCCCCGGCGCCTGGAAGAGGAAGACGTAGTAGGACTCGGCGAGCTGCTTCAGCCGTTTCCGCGCACCCGCGAGACCATGCGTCGCGAGCCCGCGCAGCCAGACGCCGGCCTGGTCGAGGTCGGGCCCGGAGATCGAGGTGTACGACGCGATGCGCGCCGCCGGGATGTTGCCGCTGACGGCGGCCCAGGTCTGGATCGAGCCCCAGTCGTGGGCGAGCAGGTGGACGGAACGGTCCGGGCTCACCGCGTCCATGACGGCCGCGAGGTCGGCGTTGAGCTGCGGGATGCGGTAGCCGCGGCGATCGGCCGGGGCGTCGGAGTCGCCGCACCCGCGGACGTCGTACGTCACGACCCGGAAGCGTCGGGACAGCCGGGTGGCGACCGGCGCCCAGACCGACTGGTTGTCGGGATAGCCGTGGACGCAGACGATCATCGGGGCGTCCTGCGGGCCGGCGTACTCCGTCACCGCCAGCTCCAGGCCGTCGGTCGTCGCCACGCGTCGGGTCGTCGTCGAGGTGGTCACGAGCGGTGACTGTAGCCGCCGCGTCGGGGGCGCTAGCGTCGGAGCATGACGCACATCCTCAATCCCTACCTCTCCTTCGGCGGCAACGCCCGCGAGGCGTTCGAGTTCTACCAGGGCGTGTTCGGCGGCGACCTCACCCTCAACACCTACGGCTCCATGGGCCAGGGCGGCGGCGCAGGTGCCGATCCCGATCGGATCATGCACGGCCAGCTCACCACGCCCGCCGGCCTCGTCCTGATGGGCGCCGACTCCCCCTCCGGCGAGGAGATGCCGGCCACCAGCCGGATCATGATCAGCCTGTCCGGCGACGACGCCGACGCCCTGAAGGGCTATTGGGACAAGCTCTCCGACGCCGGCACGGTCGCGATGCCGTTGGCACCGCAGGCGTGGGGCGACGAGTTCGGCATGCTCACCGACCCCTTCGGGATCGACTGGATGGTCGACATCGCGGTCGGTCAGGAGGGCTGACGTTTGGCGTCATAGCCCTGCGGGCACCGCGTCTCCTCCCTCGACGGCCGCAGCCGCGGCCGGACGGAAGGAGTCCCCATGGCCGCGAAGCTCGCCCGTCACCGGTCGACCCAACCCGGTTCGACGCAACCCGGTTCAACGCAGCCCGGTTCGACCCAGTCGGGACCGACCCAGCCCGGTTCGACCCAGCCCGGCTCGACCCAGCCCGGCTCGTCCACCGCCCGGATCGGCGCGAAACCGCAGCACCGCAGCGGCGTACGTCCGGCCGTCGGGACCGGCCTGCTCGCCGTCGCGGTCATCACCGCGCTCGGCATCGTCGTCCTGGGCGTGCTCCGCTGATGCGCCTCCATCTGCGCTCGCTGGGGCAGGTGCTCGGGCTGTGCCGCGAGGCGGTCGCGGGACTGTTCCACCAGGCTGACTGACGCGTCAGTCAGCCGACCCGCGGCAGCTGCACCGCGCTCGGGGGGAACACGCAGCAGGCGGCCGATAGGGCGTCGTGTCGGCGATCAGCTGCTGTGACCCGAGACCGCAAGGGTGGCGCCGAGGCCGATCATCATCATGCCGCCGGTCGCGCCCAGCGTGTCGAGCCGCTCGGGCCGGCGGGCGAACCAGTCCCGGGCGCGGCCGGCGAGCACCGCCCAGCAGGAGTCCGAACACACCGCGAAGGCCGCGAACAGCAGCCCGAGGAGCAGCAGCTGAGGGCCGGCGGCCGCGTCGTCGTCGACGAACTGCGGCAGGAAGGCGGCGAAGAAGACGATCGTCTTGGGGTTGGTGACCCCGACAGTGAGGCCGGTGCGCACCGACCCCCAGGCGGAGGTACGACGGACGGCGACCCGCGCCGCGAGCGCCGCCCGCGCATCGGCGCGATGCCGGATCGCCTGGACGCCGAGGTAGAGGACGTACGCCGCGCCCACCAGCTTGAGGACGGTGAACGCCTCGGCCGAGGCTGCCACGACCGCGCCCAGACCGGCGGCGACCGCGGCCACCTGGACGAGCAGGCCGAGAGCGTTGCCGACCACGGAGAGCAGCGCGTCACGGCGTCCCACCGTGAGCGCGCGGCCGATGGTGAAGAGCAGGCTCGGCCCCGGCACCTGGATGAAGAGGATCGACGCGACGGTGAACGCGAGCAGCTGGCTGAGCGACGGCACACCGGCGATTGTGGAGCCGCAGGCGGCGTACGCGCACATCGGTTTCGGCCGCCGCCAGGGGCTGACATCGACTGTGTCCTGAGTCACTTTCACCGGCGTATGGCGTCACTCCTGGTCTGGACAACCGTTTCGTCACTGCTGCAGATCGCAGTCGGCGCCCTCTCGGCGCCGAGATGACGAAAGGTTTGTGAACATGCGACACACACGACTGATCTCGGCAGCCGTCGGTGCCCTGTTCGTCACCGCCGCCGTGACGGGTTGCTCCAGCGAGGACGTCAAGAGCGCTGCGAAGAGCAAGGCCGACCAGGTCAAGGCCTCCGCCGCCGCCAAGGCCGGCGACCTGGCGAAGGACAAGGCCGGCGACCTCGCCGACGGCAAGCTCGGCGACCTCGCGAAGCAGAAGGCCGGTGAGCTGGTCAAGAAGCTCTCGCCCGAGGACCAGCAGAAGCTCGAGTCCGCCCTCAAGAGCGCCGGCATCACCATCGACACCGGCGACGGCGCGAAGAGCGACGGCGCCACCGGGGACGACGCCGCGGCAGACCCGACCGCGACCATGGCCGCCGACTTCTTCGCCGCCCGCCAGGCTGCGCTCAAGGACGGCGACGTCTCGCTGCTCAAGCAGCTGACCGGCCCGAAGAAGTTCACCCAGGTTTCGCGCTGGGTGAAGAAGCACGCCGGTCAGGCCGACAAGCCGTTCAAGGTCACCGTCGTCGGCAGCCAGGGCAACAAGGCCGACGTCTGCGTCGGCACGAAGGGCAAGACCGCCAGGACCGTCGTGCTCAACAAGAACGGCAAGGTCATGGCCGTCCGCCCGGGCACGCACACCTGCTGACCCGCCTGCCGCTCCCGCGCCGCTGCTGACAGCGGCCCACCGTGCACGACCCGCCGTCCCCACCACCGGATGGCGGGTCTGCGGCATCTCGGGGCGCCGATGAGCCGGTCCCCTCGCCAGTCGCCGCCCGCGTGGGACTTCCAAACTGTCACGGTGACAGCTTGCGGCGTCAGTGACACTTCGGAACTTTCACCGCAGCGCCAAAGTGACACCGTGACAGTTTGGCTCCGTGAGTCGGGCGCCGCGGTCAGGCTGGGACGGTCGACTCCTCCACCGTGCCGCCGTCGGCCGGGGGCGCCGGGGCCCGACCGGCGGCGGCCGCGTGGCGGCGTACGTCGGCGTCGGCCCAGAGCTCGAGGAGTGTGGCCGGCCAGATCTCCTCGTCGGCGGCGGCCAGCTCGGCGCGGGTCCACCAGCGGTGCTCGGCGAGGGTGAGCTTCTCCTCCTCGGTGTGGCCCGCGTCGGACACCTCGAAGGCCGGCACCCAGCACGCGTAGAAGACGTCCTCCTGGTCGATGACCACGTCCGTGTAGCCGTGGACCACGCGTCGCACCAGGACCGGGCCGAGCAGCTGCGCAGGCTCGACCCGGAGCCCGGTCTCCTCACCCACCTCGCGCACGGCGGCCTGCACGTCGCTCTCGCCCGGGTCGATCCCGCCGCCGGGCGTCATCCACCAGCGTCGGCCCGGCAGGCCCGGGTCGCTGTCGGCGAAGAGCAGGGTCCGTTCCCGGTCGTCGATCACGAGCACGCGCGCCGTCCGCCGGGTCCGACGCGGCCGCTCCTCGGGCGGGACCGGCACGAACGTCCGCACCGACGTCGGGTCGTGCGCCTGCGCCTCGCGCAGGCGGGCCAACTGCTCCGGGCTCAGGTCCTCCACGTGGCCATTCAACCCGAGACGACGGCGGCGACGTCGGGGGCGGGGGTGCCGTCGTACGCCTCGCGCGCCAGGCCGGCGACGTACCGCCCGATGAGCAGGCTGGAGGTCGCTGCGGGGGAGGGTGCGTTCAGCACGTGCACAGCCCCCGGGGTCGCGCGCACGACGAAGTCGTCGACGAGACGACCGGCGTCATCGACCGCCTGGGCGCGTACGCCGGCACCCGCCCGCCGCAGATCGTGGCTGCGCACCTGGGGCAGCAGGCGGCGTACGTCGGCGACGAGCATCGGCTTGCTGAGCGACCGCACCACCTCCCGCGCGCCGTCGCGCCAGTAGGAGCGCGCGAGCCGCCGCATCCCCGGGTCGCGCCACCAGGCACTGATCGTGCTCGCGTCGAGGTCGCGCCAGCGGTAGCCGGTGCGGGAGAACGCCGGGACCGCGTTGGGGCCGACGTGGACGGTGCCGTCGACGCCGGGGGTGAGGTGGACGCCGAGGAACGGCAGCTCGGGGTCGGGCACGGGATAGACCGGCCGGTGGACGGTCGTGCCGGCCCGCTGCGCGAGGGCGCTGTACTCGCCGCGGAACGGCTGCACCCGCACGCCCGGGTCGACGCCGCACATCCGCGCCACTCGGTCGGAGAAGAGCCCCGCGCAGTTCACCAGGACGGTGGCCTCGAGCTCCTCACCCCGTTCGGTGCGTACGACGACGGGCCCGCCGTCGCGCGCGCCCGGACGGTCGACCGCGGCGACTCGCGCCCCGAGGCGCAGGTCGACACCACGGGCGGCGAGCTCGGCGGCGTAGGACCGCGTGACGGCGGCGAAGTCGGTGATCGCGGTATCGGCGATGTCGAGGGCGGCGATGCCGGCGACGTCGGGCTCCAGCTCGCGGACCTCCTCCTCGCCGATCTCGCGGAGGGTCACCCCGTTGGCGCGGCCGCGGCGTGCGAGCTCGGCCATCGGCACCAGCTGTGAGGTTGCGGTGGCGACGACGAGCTTGCCCCGTCGGTCGACCGGGAGCCCGTGCTCCTCGCAGTAGCGGATCATCAGCTCACCCCCCTGCCGCGCCAGCCGGGCCTTGAGCGAGCCCGGCGGATAGTAGAGGCCGCTGTGGATCACGTTGCTGTTGTGGCCCGACTGGTGGACGCCGACGCGGTCCTCGGCCTCCAGCACGGTCAGGGGTACGTCGGGCAGCGTCTCGGACAGCGCCTTCGCCGTCGCCAGGCCCACGATGCCGCCGCCGATGATCACGATCCTGCTCACGACTCCACCGTCCCACGTGAATGGGTGCGCGTGGGTGGGTCAGACCGATCTACCCGATATCGGGCCCGCGTCGGGCCCACTCGTCGGGCAGAGTCGTCGGGCAGAGTCGTCGGGAACAGTCGTCGGGCGTTTGACCGATCGATCGGTCAAACGGGGGGGTGCCGTGTCACGGGCGCGGCAGCGTGGGCGCGCGGCAGCGGAGGCGCGCGGCAGCGGAGGAAGGACCCACGCGCGAGCCTGTGGATGACCGCGCGCACGCCGGGTCCCGACGTGCTGCGATGAGCGCATGCCGATCGACGACTTCATCCTCGACGAGACCAGCCTCGCGCTCGGGCGCGCGCTCCATCACCACGGGCTCGTCGCGCCGAGCCTGCGCCAGATCGCTGGTCAGATGAACACCGTCCCAGGCACGTTGCTCCACCACTTCGGTTCGAAGGATCGGCTGTTGACCTTCTCCGCGGACCGGCTCGGTGACCGCTGCCTGCGGGCGCTGAGGGATCGGATCACCTACCACCGCTGGGACGGCTTCATCCCGGACGGATCGAAGATCGACGACGTCTTCCTGACGCGGGCGCGGCTCGGCCTCGCCGCGATCGCACGCACCCTGCCCGGTGTCGGCCGCACGGTCGCCAGGCTGCGCCGTGAGGAGCAGGAGCTGATCTGGGACAGAGCGCGAGCCGACGGCGCCGACCTGGAGCCCGACAGCCCGCTCCTCCCGCTGTGCGCCGACTCCCTGGTCGGACTCTGGGAGGCGGTGTGCATCCCCGAACCCCCGCTCCTGGTCGCCGAGGCACGTGAGCGGTGGCGCGTCGTCGCCGACCTCCTGCGGAAGGCCACCGTGGTTTGACCGATCGATCGGTCAAACCACCGCTCTGGGGTCGCCACCCCAGTCCCGCCGGCGTCGCCGACCCTCAGTCGGCCTCGGCGACCGTCAGTCAGCCTCGGCGACCGCCTCGTCGCCGGTGTCGCCGGTAACGTCGTGGGCGGAGAGGTCTTCGAGGTCGAGGCCGCCGAGCGGCTCCTCGTGCCACTGCAGCAGCCGCCAGCCGGCGTCCGGTGAGCCGTCGAGCACGGCCATGCCGGTGTTCATGAGCCGCTGCTCGACGGCGTGCTCCGGGCCGACGTTCTCCGCACGGGTCGCCGTCCAGAGCCGGATCGCCGCGCCGTGGCTCACGACCACGACGCTCGCCTCACGGTGACGGGCGTGGATGTCGGCGATCGCGGCGTCGTACCGCGCGAAGAACGCGTGTCCGTCCGGCCCGCCGGGCATGGGATGGTCGAGCTCGCCGTGGGCCCATCGGCCCAGCGCCCCCACGTAGGCCTGCACGGAGGCCTTCTCGGTGTGCAGCTCGAGGTCGCCGGCGGCGATCTCCTCGAGCCCCTCGACGACCCGGACCTCGAGGCCGCGGTCACGGGCGAGCGGCGCGGCGGTCAGCTGCGTCCGGGTGAGGACCGAGGCATAGACCGCGGTGATCTCCTCGTCCGCGAGCGCGGCCGGGATCGCGCCGGCCTGCGCCTCCCCCAGCGCCGTGAGCCCGGCGCCGGGTCGGGCGGTGTCGAGCGCGCCGGCAACGTTGTGGGGAGTCTGGCCGTGGCGGATCAGCAGGAGACGCATCGCGGCCAGCCTAGAGCCACCGCGTGACCGGAACGCGGCCGGCACATGGCGTCTGACGCCGAGTCAGCGCGAATGGCTGCCGAGTTGGCGCACATGTACGCCTTGTCCCGACGCTAGGCTCGATTCCGGACGAGACCTATCCGGATCGGTCGCGAAGGCGGTGGACGACGATGGCGTACGACGAGAGCCCGACCGCCCGGGCGCTGCTCACGCTGGAGCTCATCCAGGGCACTCCCGGCATCACCGCCGACCGCCTTGGCGACCGGCTGGGCGTGTCGGAGCGCGCCGCCCGGCGCTATGTCGCCACTCTGCGCGACGCCGGGCTGCCGATCCTCGCCACCCGCGGTCCGTACGGCGGCTACCGGCTCGGCCGGGGCGTCCGGACGCCCCTCATCTTCACGACCTCCGAGGCGCTCGCGCTCGTGATGGCGCTGCTCGACGGCCACCACGACATCGCCGATCCCACCGGGCCGGTCGGCAGCGCCGTCGGCAAGATCAGCCGGGTCCTGCCCGAGTCGCTCGCCCGGACGGTCGAGGCGGTGCGCCGTACGATCTCCGCGGCTCCCGACCGCAGCGCCGCCCGCCCGGACCCCGACATCACGACATCGCTCGTCGAGGCCTGCGACGCGCGCCGCCGGGTCACGCTCGACTACCGCACTGAGAGCGGCCACCACCGCGTGATGGTCGTCGACCCGTGGGCGGTGGTCGTCCGCCACGCCCGGTGGTACCTCCTGTGCTGGTCCCACACCTCCGAGGCCAAGCGCGTGCTCCGGGTCGATCGCGCCGAGGCCGTCGCGGTCGGCGGCGAGACCTTCGTCCGACCCGACGTCGACCCGGTCGCCGACGTGGAGGCACATCTGGCCGAGGGCTGGAGATACGCCACCGAGGTGCTGCTGCACGCGCCGTACGACCGGATGGAACGCTGCACCCCACGCTCGCTGGGCCGCCTGGAGGAGGTCGGCGAGGACCGCTGTCGGCTCCGCGGATCGACGAGCAGCCCGCAGTGGTATGCCGAGGAGCTCGCCCGACTGGGCGTGCCGATGACGGTCGTGGAGGGTCCCGAGCTCCGGGACGCGGTCGCCGAGCTCGGCCGTCGCCTGCTCGCCGCCGCTGAAACTCCCGCGCCTCAGGCCCGCGCGTCGCGCCCCAGCGAAGCGGGCAGCGTCTCGTAGCCGCGCAGGATGCGCGTCGGCCGCCGCGTGCGCCCGGGAAGCAGGGCGAGGTCGGGGAACCGGTCGAAGAGCGCGCGCAGGCCGACCTCGCCCTCCATCCGGGCGAGCGAGGCGCCGAGGCAGTAGTGGCGACCCGATGAGAACGACACGTGCTCGCGCGCGTTCTCGCGGGCGATGTCGAAGACGTCCGGCTCGGCGAAGACCTCGGGATCTCGGTTGGCGGCGGCGAGGACCGTGGTGACGATGGCGCCCTCCCCGATGCGTACGCCGGCCACCTCGGTGTTGCGGGCGGCGACCCGCCCGGTGAGCAGGACCGGCGGATCGACCCGGAGGATCTCGTCCACGGCGTTGGGCCACAGCTCCGGACGCTCACGCAGCAACGCGAACTGGTCGGGATGGTCACGCAGCCGCGCGATGCCGTTGCCGAGCAGGTTGACGGTCGTCTCGAAACCGGCGGCGAAGACGAGGCCCGCGGTGGCGAGCAGCTCGCGCTGGTCGAGGCCGCGCCCGTCCTCACGGGCCGCGACGAGCTGGCTGAGCAGGTCGTCGCCGGGTTCGGTGCGCAGGCGCTCCAGGTGGTCGGTCAGCCAGCCGTCGAACTCCTCGAGCGACGCCTCGACCTCACGGAAGCGACGCCAGCCCAGCCCCATGTCGAGGCTGGACGCAGCTCCGCCACCGAGCTCGAGCATCCACTCGCGCAGCTCGGTCGGCACACCGAGGATCTCGGAGATCACGGTCACGGGCAGGAGCCCGCAGTAGCGCTCGACCAGGTCGACCCGCCCGCCGGTGCGCGCCCCCTCCGCGGCGAGGTCGTCGAGCAGCCCGGCGGCGATCTCCTCGACGCGACCGCGCAGCCGCTCGACGGCCTTCACCGAGAACACGCGGGTGACGAGCTTGCGGTAGCGGGTGTGGTCGGGCGGCTCGGTGACCAGGAGCGACGGCGGCTCGACCGGGTTGAAGACGTCGGTCGCGGCCCAGGCGCCGAGGCGGCCGAGGATGCCACTGCCGGCGACGATGCCGGTGCGGAAGTCGTTGCTGTTGAGGACCTCCTTGACCAAGGCGTGCGAGACGGTCATGTAGCTGAACCCGCCCTTGACGACCGGCCCGCTCGCGCGCACCTCGGCGAAGAGGTCGAGCAGCTCCTCGGGATAGGCGCCGGGCGACGTCGCGATCAGCCGTCCCTGGAGGTCGCCGCGCCGGGCGGCATTGCGCATCACCATCCGCGGGACGGCGTGACCGACGCCCCAGCGCACCAGCGGCTTCGCCTGCCCCTCGACGCGATCGACGATCGGCTGCCTCAGCCGGCTCGCGAGGCGGCCGGTCGCGTGCGGTGCCGAGACCGTGGAGAGCTTGAGCATGCGGGCCCCTTCCGTGACGTGCGCGAGTTCACACCTGCCTGCACAGTACGACGCCGCGCGGCCGCGCGGGAGGGGTAATTGACCATTGGGTCAGATCGCGACCGGGCGACGGTGGGTGCGCGGCCGGTTCACCCCCTGTTCGCGGTCAGCGGGGTGTGTCGCTCCGCGTGGGTGCCGGTGCGGGCGAGGCGCTCCGCTGGCGCGGCACCGACACGCGCGCCTGCTCCGCGCGCCGCTCCTCGGCGAGCCGATGTCGCCGAGCGCGCGTCTCCTTGGTGAACACGCCGTTGGCGCCGGCGATGCAGACGACCATGATCGCGACCGTCACCACCGCCTGGGCGAGGAACCAGATGAGATAGCCCGTGGAAGACATGGCAGGACCTCCATCTGTCGGTCTACCACTCGGGCGTCGGTCTCACCAGGGCCGTCGGTCCGTCACACACAGCACCGGCCCGGCGGGCGGCGCGATCGGGCAGACTGACGTCCGTGTCCGACCTGCCCGAGACGCTGACCCTCACCCGCCCCGACGGCACGAGCTCCACCGTGACGCTCGTGCGGGCCGCCGACCCGGAGGCACCCGTCGTGCTCGTGGTGCCGGCGATGGGCATGCGGGCCGGCTACTACCAGCCGCTGCTCGCGGCCCTGGCCGCGGCCGGTGTCTCGGCCGCGACCATGGAGCAGCGCGGCCACGAGGAGTCCGGCGGGCCGGTGCCCGGCTGGCGCCACGACTTCGGCTACGCCGACCTGGTCGACGACGTCGCGGCGGCGATCGACGAGCTCGAGCGGGTGGCGCCCGGGGCGCCGGCGTACCTCCTCGGACACAGTCTCGGCGGCCAGGTCGGCAGCGCCTACGCCGCCACCCACCCCGACCGGCTGGCCGGACTGATCTTCGTCGCGGCGTCATCGCCGTACTGGCGTCATTGGCGGCCCGGCTTCCTGCCGGTCAGCCAGGGCATGGGACTGCTCGCGCAGGTCGTGGGGCACTTCCCCGGCACGCACGTGAGGTTCGCCGGACGCGAGGCGCGCGGCGTGATGCGGGACTGGGCGCGCTTCGCCCGCACCGGCCGGATGCGCTTCGGGCGGCCCGCGATCGACCATACGCTGCCGATGCGCCGGCTGCGCCTCCCGGCGCTCGCGGTCTCCATCGAGGGCGACACGCTCGGCGTCCCCGCCGCCGTCGACGGCCTTCTCGCGCTCATGCCCGAGCTCGACCTGTCCCGGGTCCACCTCGACGAGGACGGTCTCGACCACGTCCGCTGGGCGCGCCGGCCCGACGCGGTGGTCACGACGATCACCGACTGGCTGCACCGCTGATCAGGCGCCATGGCGGCCACAACCCTTGCACTGGGCGGCAGGTCACACTGGAGGGATGGACGCCACCGTTGCGCGGGACCGCCTGCTCGCCGAGCGGGAGCGGACGCTGCGCCGGCTCAGCGAGCTGACGGGTGACTATCAGGGCTTCGTCGAGGCGTCGCGTGACACCAACGCCGACGACGAGCACGACCCCGAGGGCGCCACGATCGCGTTCGAGCGGTCCCAGGTCGGCGCGCTCGTCCGGGAGACGCACGACCGGCTCCGCGAGGTCGACGCCGCCCTGGCCCGGCTCGACGCGGCCACCTACGGCGTCTGCGAGCGCTGCGGACGACCGATCCCCGCGGAACGGCTCGAGGTGCGGCCCGCGGCCCGCACCTGTGTCGCCTGCTCCGGGCGGTCACCTCGACGGTGAGCCGACAGCGGTCTCGAGATCGTGGTACGCCGCCGCGAACCGCTCGAGCGTCGCGAGGCACACCTCGACCGGCTGGAACCCGCCGCCGGCGAGGGTCTGGAGCCAGCTGCCCAGCCCGAAGACAGGCGTACGACGATAGGCCGCCCAGGCGTCCTCGAAGGTCGGTGCCGTCCCGCCGTGGCGGGCCAGCGCGGACAGATAGCCGCCCAGCAGGTCGCGCTCGTGGGCGCGCCGGTCGGCGACTGTGAGGCCCGACACGAGGAAGTAGCCGACGTCGTGCACCCACGACCCCGACCGGACAAGCTGCCAGTCGTAGAAGCCGAGACGGCCGTCAGGGAGCGCGTAGGTGTTGCCCGGGTGCGGGTCACCGTGGAGCAGCGTCTGTGGACCGGCGGCAGCCAGCCGCGCCCAGCCGCGGAAGCCCCGCTCGATCGTCGCCGGGTCGGCGGGCATGAGCTCGGGCCGGTCGAGCGCGCGCAGCCGCCGCCCGGCATGCACGAACCCGGCCCAGGCGACCGGCGCCCAGGACGCCCCGAGCCGCCAGGGCCGGACGAAGCCGAGCGTGTCCGGCAGCGGGCGGTCCCAGTGGCGCGCGTGGAGTGCCGCCAGGCCGCCGAGCCCGCTCGCGACCTGCGCGGGTGTGAGCGGGACGGTCGCCGACCCGGGACGCGCACCCCGCAGCGTGACGTCCTCCATGACGACGACGGCCGCGAGTCGCCGCGCATCGGCGGCGCCCGCGAAGAGGGCCGGCGTCTCCAGCGGCAGCGGCCCGTGGGCGACCAGCCGCGCCTCGGCTTCGCGCGCCCCGAGCACGGAGAGCGCCACCCGGTTGACCCAGCGTCCCTCGCGCTTCACGAAGACCCGGGCCGGGCCGGAGCCGGCGCGATAGGTCAGCCGCACGTGGGCGCGGTCGTTGGTGCCGACGGCCACGTCGGCGACGTACGCCTGAGCGACGACGGCGCCGGGGAACGCGCCGGCCAGCGCCTCCGTCATCCAGGCGGGCGTCAGGTCGGACCAGGACCGCGGGACGCTCAGCACGCCGCGATCATGCCGGACCCTGCTCCGCGGGGAGCACGCGTGTCCCGCGCAGCCCGAGCCAGCCGGCGGCCCCGCCGAGGAGCAGCAGCGCGGCACAGATCAGCATGGCGGCGCGATAGCCGTCGGTGAGCGCGGCGGGGTCGTCGTAGTCGTCGCCCGACAGACCGACCGCGACCGGCAACGCGGCGACGGCGAGCAGGCTGCCGATCCGGGCGACCGCGTTGTTGACGCCGCTCGCGATGCCCGCCCAGCGGTCGGGCGCCGCGGCCAGCACGGTCGCGGTGAGCGGCGCGACCAGGCAGGTGAGCCCGAGGGCGAAGACGACCATGCCGGGCAGCACGCCGGTCCAGTACGACGACGAGCCGTCGACCCCGACGAGCATGACCGCCCCCACGGCGCACAGGGCCGGGCCCAGGCTCATCTGCAGCCGCGGCCCGATCCGGGAGGCGAGCGCCGCCGACCGCCCCGACAGGGCGAGCATGAAGACGGTGATCGGCAGGGTCGCGAGCCCCGCCGCCAGCGGGCCGAAGCCGGTGACGACCTGCAGTTGCAGGACGAGCAGGAAGGTGAGCGCGCCGAGGGCGCCGTAGACGACGAAGGTCAGCAGGTTGCTGGCCGTGAAGACCCGCGAGGTGAAGAGCGACGGCGGCACCATCGGGTCGCGCCGGCGCTGGCTGGCCACGAACGCGCCGAGGCCCACGACCCCGATGACGGCCGCGGCCGCGATCTGCACGGCGGGCCGGGAGCCGGCCTCGATGAGCGCGTAGGTGACGCCGCCGAGGCCGACCGCGCCGAGGGCCGCCCCGAGCAGGTCGAAGCGGCGCGCGGCCTGCGGGTCCCGGCTCTCGGGGACGTGGCGGAGCGTGATCACGACGATCGCGACGGCGATCGGGACGTTGATCCAGAAGACATAGCGCCAGCCCACCGACTGCACCAGGCCGCCACCGAGGAAGGGGCCGATCACGGTGAAGACGCCGGTCAGCCCGGACCACATCCCGATGGCGCGGGCGCGGTCCTCGCCGACGTACGAGCCCTGCATCATCGCCAGGCTCCCCGGCGTCACCAGGGCCGCGCCGATGCCTTGGACGGCCCGGGCCGCGATGAGGACGTGGACGTCCGGCGCGACCGCGCAGCCGAGGCTGGCGACGGCGAACCAGACCACCCCGATCGTGAAGACCCGCTTCCGGCCGAGCCGGTCGCCGAGCGAACCGCCGACCAGGATCAGCGACGCGAGCGCGAGCAGGTAGGCGTTGAGCACCCACTGCAGCTCGGCGAGGGAGGCGTCCAGGTCCGACCCGATCCGGCGTACGGCGACGTTGACGACCGTCCCGTCGAGGAACCCGAGCCCCGCCCCCATCACCGCGGCCGCCAGCAGCCACCGGCCCGCCGCGGAGTCGAGGACGACCGGATCCTCACACTCGTTGGTCATCCGCCGAGATTAGCCGCCGTGCCGGGCCGCTCGCCGCTCGTCGAGCCGCTCGCCGCTCGTCGAGTCAGAGCCGGTCGATGACCTCGGCCTTGATCCGGGCGACCCGGTCACTCCGCTCGGCAGCGGTGTCGCCGAGATTGCCGTCCGGCAGGATGAACTCGTCGAAGCCGGCCTCGGCGTAGGCGCCCATCCGGTCGACGAGCTGCTCGGCGGAGCCGGTCAGGATCGCCCGGCCGGTCGCTGGGGTCTCACCGTCGAGGTCGATGAGGGCGTTGACCGAGGAGTGCATGGTCGCCACGTCACGGCCGACCTTCTCGCAGGCCGCGACCAGGCCGGCGCGGCGCTCCGCCGCGACCTCGGGCGTGCCCCAGGTGTTCCACTCCTGCGCGTGGCGGGCGGTGATCCTCAGCATCCGCGGGCTGCTGGTGCCGACCAGGATCGGCAGCTGCTCCTGCACCGGCTTGGGGTCGCACGGGGCGTCGCTGATGGCGTACACCTTCCCCGCGAAGGTCGTCCGGTCCTCGGTGAGCAGCGACCGCACGATCCGGATCGCCTCCTCGAAGCGGGTGACCCTGGCGCCCGGCGGCTCGAGGTCGATGCCGTAGGCGGCGTGCTCGTTGACCTGCCAGCCCGCGCCGAGGCCCAGCACCATCCGGCCGCCGGAGAGGTGGTCGAGGGTCGCCGCGCGGTTGGCGAGCACGGCGGGATGGTGGACGGAGGTCGGCGAGACCAGCGTCCCGACGCGCACCCGCTCCGTCACCGCGGCGATCGCCGGCAGCAGTGCCCACGCCTCGTGGATCTCCCCCGCCGCCCGGGACTCGTCACCGGTGTTGGGCATGTAGTGATCGGCGACCCAGACGCCGTACCACCCGGCGTCGTCCACCTGCCGGGCCGCGTCCAGGATCTCCGAGGGTCGACGGCCGGCGTTCGGCCACAGCGAGAACTTCACGCTCCGACCTTAGATCCAGGCTCGTCCTACGCCGCCGACCGTCCGCCCCGGACCGGCCAACCGCGTGTCTTCAGCTCTGCGGGCTCTGCCCGCACTCCCGGCAGACACAGGTGCCGTCGTGCCCGGGCGGGAGGCCGCACCGGTGGCGCACGTCGGCGACGTGTCGCGCCGGGTGCTTCTCGTCGCGAGCGTCGAAGCTCCAGCCGTGATAGCAGATCTGCTTGGACATCGCTGGCCTCCTTGTGCCGCACGCGTCCACTACGCGTGCGGCACAAGGTTGCGCCTCGATGCCAATACGGGCCTGAGCGGTTGCTGAAGAAATCCAGCACCACGTACGCCGGCCGCCGGAGCCCACGCACGAGGGCGGGGATCCGGCGGCCGGTCAGGCGTGTCGATCAGTGTCGATCGGCGTCGTTCAGTCGGAGTCGATCAGCGCGTACGGGTCGACGACCTTGCCGGTCAGCGGGCTGACGACCTTGGTGCCGGGGGCGATGTAGCCATCGGACGCGGCGGCGCGGGTGCCCTGCGGCGTACGCAGCCGGGCGAAGCCGACGGCGTTCGGCGTCGTCAGACGGGCGGCCGCACCGGCACCACCGGTGGCGTACGCCGGCGCCTTCGGCGCGTGGTTGAACCAGTAGTTCATGTGCTCCTGGTAGCGGAGGACCGAGCGCGGCTTGGTGATCGTCGCGATGTTCTCGTCGGAGATCGTCGACAGGCCGGACGCGTTGGACGAGCCCTGGATCAGGCGGTAGGCCTTCCGGTTGGAGCCGATCACGCCGTTGATCGTGAGCGACTTGAGGTGGAAGTACTTGTCGAACTGCCCGTCGCCGTTGTTGTCGGCCGCCATGTGGTGGAGCGGCACCCGGCCGCGCTTGCCGGCGGCGGTGAGCACCTGGTGGGCCTTGTAGCTCATGACGGTGTAGCCGACCTTGACGTCGCAGCCGGCGTTCCACAGCGACTTGAGCTGCTTGGCGTTGCGCAGACCGCGGTTGCCGCGCATCACGTCGGGGAAGAACCGGATGACGGTGTGATGGTTGGCGTTGCCGTTCTTCGCGCCGGTGCACTTCACCGCGCTGAGCGCCTTGGTCACCGGGTCACCGTGGAACCGGTTGCCGCTCTCGGGCGAGAAGGCCAGCGTGAACGGCGAGACGGTGCGGTACTGCCACGGGTTCGCGACCTTCTTGTCGTGCCACATCTGGGCGAAGATCGAGACCGCGAAGTTGTAGAGCTTGGTGTTGCCGACCCAGGTGAAGATGTCGTTCCACTGGTTGGTCGCCGCCGCGAGCGTGAAGTTGGCCGAGCCCTCCATCACGATCTTCGCGTCCTTGCCACTCCAGGAGAAGAGATACATCTTCGAGTGCGCGGAGCCGCTGCTGCCCCGGCAGGAGCCGTGGCAGACCTTCGCGACGCTCTTCCGGTTGGCGGCGCGGCCCTTGTTCCCGGCGGCGAGGCCGTTCTTGAGCCGCCTGAACTGCGGGTTGGGGACGTCGTTGGACCAGTTGGAGGCGTCCATCAGGACGAGCACGCGGACGCCGCGCCTCTGCGCGCGCAGCAGCGAGTCCGTCGCCGCGCGGCTCATGATGTTCCACGACATGATCCGGATGGTGCTGCCGTGCGGGGCGTGGTTGATCGCGCCCTTGAGGTGGTTGTTGATGGCGTACTTCGCGCTGTTGGGCCCCGAGGCACTGTTGAAGATCGGTCCCGGGGTGACGTGGTAGCCCTTCGTCGCGGCACTCGCGACCTGCTGAGGGCCGGCCCACGCCAAGGTCCCGATGATCATGCTCAGCATCAGGAAGGCGCACCCGGAGACGACCCGGCGTCTCTTCGACATCTGCACTGACTCCAGACCGGTCGGCTCCGCGACCGAGTTGTGGGCTTTCCGGCGAATGCTCCGCCGGCTGTCCCGCCATACGTCGTGGCGACCGGTGCGACTTTACCTAACGCCGCTGTGTTGTCATCACGGGTCGCGCCGGCACGGCGAGCCGCCCGCGCCCTACAGCGGCTCGAGGCTGGAGATCCTCCAGGCGCCGTCGACCTTCGTCAGCGTGAGCGAGAGCTGGGCGGCGGAGGCGCTGGCCTGCTTGTCGCTGGCACGCTTCGAGGTCTGGTCGAGGAAGACGAGCAGGGTCGCCGAGGTATCGGTGAGCTCCTTGACGGCCACCGCCTGGACGGTGGCCGTGAGGGTCAGCTTCTGGTGCGGTGCGCGCTTCTGGAGCGCCGCGAACAGCTCGTCGTACTGCCTGCGCGCCTTGCCGGTCAACGCCTGCGCGGCCGCGGTCCTCGTGGCCGCCGGGTCGGTGTAGTCGTAGGTCAGGATCTGCTGGAGCGACCTCGTGACCGACGACTGCACCTCAGCGGTCGTGGCGGCGTCGGTGAGCGCGTGGTTCTGCCGGGCGGGGGCCGCGTTGTCGGCGTGGGCGCGCCAAAGGCCGAACACGCCGACGAGGAGCAGGAGGACGGCGAGGACGACCACGCTCGTGCGCACGACGTCACGGCGTACGCCGGCGGCGACCGCCGACACGGGAGCGAGGAGACGCGTGGTCATGACAGGTTCACCGCCACCTGCTGGAGGTTGTCGAGCAACCACCGGCCGTGCACGCGGACGAGGTCGGCGCTGAACCGGTTCCGCTTGACGGTCGGCTCCTTCCCGGGCTTGCTGGCGTCGGTCACCGTGACCTCGACCGCGGCGATCACCGTGGCGGTGTCGTCGTCGAGGCTGTAGACCGCGGCGTCGACGACGCGGCCCTTGGTGATCGTCTTCTGCTGGCCGAGGAGCTTGCGCTCGCTGGCGTCGACTCCGGAGAGCTGGTCACGCAGGGTGCCGGTCGTGACGGCGCGCCAGGCGGCCAGCCCATCGTCGACGTGGCGGTAGTCGAGCGTGTTGAGCGTCTCGATGTGGCGGGTGGCGGCGATCAGGACCGCGTCCCTCATCTGCGCACGATCAGTGGTCGGGTCGTGGGCCGCGCGGTGCCACGTCACCAGTCCGACGACCATGACCGCGCACGCCACGAGGAGCAGCGCGGCGAGGCGGAGCGGGTGTCGCCGGCGCGGCCCGGCGCCCTCGCCGCGGTCGACGATCGTGAGCGTCGGTCCGGCGCGCCCGTCGTCCTGGTTCTGCGCCTCGGCGTGCTCCTCGGTCATCCGACTGTGCTCCTCGCTGGCGGCGGCCGCGGTCGGGGGGATGTTCACTGCTGACCTCCCATCAGGTCGGCGAGCGAGTCGGGGACCGTCACCTTGGCCTTCACCTTGTCTGCCGTGCTCGTGGATGTCGAGGACGCGCCGAGGCTGGCCGGACCCATGACGTTGCCCTTCGTGGTGGTGCAGCCGGCCTGCAGGTTGAGCGGCTTTCCGGCGGTGGTGGTGAGGCCGGTGCGCATCTGGGTGCCGGCGTAGCCCTGGGTGCAGGGAAGCGGATCGAAGAAGGTCGGGATCAGGCCCATGTTCATCCCCTTCGAGCCGCTGATCGCCCAGCCGATGCTGAACGCCTCCGGTGCGCGGACCATCGTGTCGCGGATCCCGGCGGCATTGTCACCGAAGGTGGTCGCGGTCGGGACCAGGTTGTTCATCAGCAGGCCCATGGGCGTCCCGACGTCCTTGACCAGCTGGGTGAGCTGGTTGGCGGACCCCGGCGTACGCGTGAGGAGGGTGCGCAGGTCGCTGTCGGAGTCGGCCATCGTGCGGGCCAGCAGCGACAGGTCCGAGCTGTAGCTGCGGATGCTCGCCGACGAGCGCGCCTGGGTCGCGAGCACGGTGTCGGAGCTCTTGATCAGCGCCGAGGAGGCGAGGAAGTTGTCGTCCGCCTGCTTCTGGAAGGTCTGCGAGGTGGTGAGCAGCCGGCGCAGGTCGTCCGCGGCGGTGCCCTGGGCGATGTCATAGCCCTCGTCGAGCACCGTCTCGAGGTCTTTGGTCGGGACGGAGTCGGCGAAGTCGCTGGCGTCGCTGAGGAGATCGTTGATGTCGGGAGGGAGATCGGCGGCGGTGGCGGTCAGGCGGTCGCCGTCGCGCAGGTGGGCGCCCTTGGTGCTGCGGCCGGCGAGGTTGAGGTACTGCTCGCCGATCACGGACCGGTCCGCGACGCTCACGCTCACGTCGGCGGGCAGCGGCGGGGCGGACGCGTCGATCCGGAGGGTCGCGGTCACCCCGTCCGACGTGGCCTTGAGGCTCTCGATCCGGCCGACCGGGACACCGCGGTAGGTGACCTCGCCGTTGGTGAACAGCCCGCCGGCATCGGGGAGCGTGACGGTGACGTGGTAGCCGGAGTTCACCGGGTCGATGCCGACATAGCGAGCGGCGAGGTAGGCGGTCGCGAGCAGGCCCACGACCACGAAGGCGAGGAGCTTGAACTTGATCCCACGGGTCAGCACCGCGTCACTCTCCTTCGGGGTTCTCGGCAGAGGCCGACGAGGCGGACGGTTCGCTCGATGAGCTCGTGCCTGAGGGCGAGCCGGAGGCACCCGGCGAGTCTGACGACGACGGTGAGCCCGAGCCGCTCGGCGAGCCACCACCCGACGACGACGTCCCGGAGGGACCGCTCGTCGACCCGACACCGGACGACGAACCCGAGGAGCCGGGTGTGGCCGAGGAGGACGAGCCGGACGGCGTGCCGCTGGGCACGGCGACGGACGAGCTCGACAGGCCGGGCAGCGCGGAGTCGGTGGCCTGCAGCAAGGTCGGCGGGACCGAGTCATCCTGCTTCACATCGGAGGGAGATGTGTCGGGAGCAGAGCCGGATGTCTCGGTCTCCGCCGACCCGCTGCCCACCTGGGGCCACGCGCAGCCCTCTTCCGCACAGTTCGCCGGCAGCGTGCGGAAGTTGGTGGTCACGAAGACGTTGAAATAGTCGCCCTTGATGGCGCCGAGGACGGAGTCGGGGAAGGGATAGGTCAGGAGGATCTGCAACGAGTCGGGCAACGCACTGCCGGCGTCGGCGAGCTGCGTGAGGATCGGGTCGAGTCGCTTCAGGTCGTCGACGATGTCCTGCTGGGAGGCGTGGAGGGTCTTCACCGTGATCCCCGAGAGCCGGTCGAGGCTCTTCATCATCTTCACCAGCTGCGGGCGCTGGTCGGCCAGCACCTTCATGCCGGGGCTGAGTCCGTCGAGCGCCGTGGCGATCTTGCCCTCGTTGCGGTGGAGGACCTTGCCCAGCTTGTCGAGCCCGTCGAGCGCGCCGGTGATGGCGCTCTTGCGGTCGTCGAGCGTGGCGACGAACCGGTTCATCTCGGTCAGGAAGCTGCGGATCTCCTGCGGCCGGTCCTTGCCGACCTTCTGCAGCTCGCGGGAGATCTCCTGGAACTGCCCGATGTCACCACCGTTGAGGACCAGCGAGAGCGCCCCGAAGAGCTGCTCGATGTCGACCGCCTCGGAGGTCCGCGCGCGGGGGATGCGGTCACCGGTCTGCAGCATCGCGCCGGCATCCGCCGCGGTGACGGACGTCCCGGCCGTCACGGATGTCGGAGTCGACTGCGTCGGCGGGACGAGGGCGACGTACTTCTCGCCGAGCAGCGAGGTCTGGTCGAGGCGTGCCGACGTCCCCACCGGAAGATCGACGTCGCCGTTGACCACGAGCGTGACGTGGGCACTGTGGCCGTCGGGGTTGAGGCTGATCTTGGAGACTCGGCCGACGGCGACATCGTCGACCTTGACCGCCGACTGCGGCACGAGGTCGAGGACGTCGGTGAAGTCGGCGCTCAGCGTGATCGGGTGGTCGCCGACGTCGGCGCCGCCGGGGAGCGGCGCGTTGTAGACCGCTCCCGAGAGCGAGCAGCCCGAGACCAGCGCGCCGGTGGCCAGCGCGGCGACACCCGCAGCGACGCGACGCGGCGTCAGCGCCCGGGCGCTCACTGGTCGGCCCCCGTCGAGTCGGTCACGCCGGGCACCAACGTGGGCGGCGCGCTGTCGGAGGTGGCAGCGGTGAGGCCGTCCTTGCTCCACAGGGTGAGCTCGTTGAGGTCGCCTCGCCCCGAGATGGTGTTGGAGCCGGCGTCGTAGGCCGCCAGGAAGTTCTGCAGGGCCAGCGGGATCGTCTGGACCGTCTCCGCGAGCGCCTGCTTCTCCTTGACCAGGACCTGGGTCGGCCCCTGAAGGTTGGTGACGCTCGTCTGCAGCTTGCTCCGGTTGTCCTTGATGAACGACTGCAGGTCGGCCATCGCGCCGGACAGGTTGCGGACGGCGGCGGCCATGTCGGTCCGGTCGTCGGCGAGATACTTGCTGACCGTGGCGAGTTGCTTGTTGACGCCGGCGACCGAGCTGTCGTGCTGCTCGAGGGTGCTGCTGATCTTCTCCAGGTTGCCGATCGTGGCGAAGAGATCGTCGCCGGAGTCGGCGAGCGTGCCCGTGGCCTTCCCGAACTGGTTGATCATCGTGTTGATGTCCGTGCCGTTCCCCTGCAGGTTGTCGGCCGCGACGCTCAGGAACCGCGACAGCGCCCCCGTCTTGTTGGCGCCGTCGGGACCGAGCTGCTTGGTCAGGTCGTCGAGGCTGTCGTAGAGGTCGTCGATCTCGGCGGGCACGGCGGTCGCGGTGATGACGGCGCCGTCGGCGAGCTTGCGTCCGCTGGTGTAGGGCTTGGTGAGCTGGACGTAGCGGTCGCTGACCAGCGTGGGAGCGACCACGACGGCGGCCGTGTCGGCGGCCGCGGCCTGACCGTGGTCGAGCTCCATCGTGACCCGGACCTTGGCGCCCTCGGGCTCGACCTTCGTCACGTGGCCGATGGAGACCCCGAGGATCTCCACGTCGGAGCCCGGGTAGAGCCCGATGGTCGAGTTGAAGAGCGCGCTGAAGGTCGTCGTGTTGCCGCGGTAGGCGCTCGCGACCGCCGAGCCGGCGACCCCGACGACGACCACGACGACCGCCGCGACGAGGAGACGGCGCAGGGTTCTCACTTCGCACCTCCGGGGTGGCAGTTGCGGACCACGTCGTTGTCGAGCACGGGCGCCCCGGTGTCGTCGAAGAGGCCACACAGGTAGGCGTCGGCCCAGCGGCCGTTGCCCATCGCGGAGGCGAGCATCCGGTAGTACGGCGCCAGCATCCGCAGCGACGTGTCGAGGTTGTCCTGGTTGTCGTTGAGGATCTTGGCGACCTTGTCGAGCTTGGCCAGTGCCGGCGCGAGCTGCTTCTCGTTGTCGTTGATGAGGCCGCGGACCTGGGTGCCGAGCTTGCTGGTCCCGACGAGCATCTGGTGGATCGCCTTCCGGCGCGTGGCGAGCTCGGCGAGCAGCTTGTCGCCGTTGTCGGCGAGGCTCGCCAGGTCGGTGTCGTGGTCGGCGATCGTGTCGGTGACCTTCGTGCTCTCGTCGAAGAGCCTCGCCAGCTGCTTGTCGCGGCTGGAGACCGTCTTGGACAGCGCGGTGAGGCCGGTGACCATCGAGCGCACCGACGCCGGCGTGTCCTTGAACGCGTCGGAGAGCACGTCGAGGCTCCGGGAGAGCTGGTCGGTGTCGATGCTGCCGACCGTGGTGGAGAGGTCCTCGAACGCCGCGTTGACGTCGTACGGCGTCGTGGTGTGTGCCAGCGGGATCGGGCCGTCGAGCGGCGCGGTGCCGGCGGGGTTGAGGGCGAGGTACTTCCGGCCGAGGAGAGTCTTGATCTTGACCGAGGCCCGGGTCTGGTCGCCAAGGTGGACGCCCTTGGCGCGGAAGGTGACCTTCACCTTCTCCCCCTCGAGGGCGATCCCGGTGACCTTGCCGACCTTGACGCCGGCGACCCGCACCTCGTTGCCCTTCTTCAGGCCGCCCGCCTCGGCGAGGTAGACCTCGTGGCTGTCGCCGGCGCCGATGACGGGCAGCGACTCGGCCTTCATGGTGAGGACGAAGGCGGTGACGAGCACCGCCAGCGCGACGACGGCGATGACGACCTTGTTCCGCTCGGCGAAGGCCCGCGGATAGTGACGTTGGCTGCGGGACATGTCAGCGACACCTCTGTGCGACGGGGTTGGCGCCGAGATCGCCGTAGTAGCCCTCGGGCCTCGGGATGCGGCCGTGGATGGAGCAGACGTAGAAGTTGAGCCAGGAGCCGTAGCTGGCGGTCCGGCCGATCTTGTCCAGCTTCGTCGGCAGGTTCTCGAAGAACGCGTCGAGCTCGGGCTCCGCGTCGGCGAGGTTGCCGGAGAGCCGGCCGAGGTCGCGGATGTCGGCCTTGAGCGGGGCGCGGCCCTTCTCCAGGAGCCCGGAGACACTGGTGGTCAGCTCGCCCAGGCCGCCGATGGTGTTGCTGATGGTCGTGCGGTCCTTGGCGAGGCCGCTGACCAGTTGCTCCATCGTCTGCAGGGTGGTGCCGAGCTGGTCGGCATGGGTGTCGACGGTCTTCATCACCGAGCTGAGGTTGGTGATGACCTCACCGATGACCTGGTCGCGGTCCGCGAGGGTCGAGGCCAGGTCGGCGGTGCTGCTGAGCAGGTCCTCCACCGTCGGGCCCTCGCCCTGGAAGACGGCGATGACCTCGCTGGAGAGCGCATTGACGTCGTCGGGGTTGAGGAACTTGAAGAGCGGCTGGAAGCCGTTGAAGAGCAGCGTCAGGTCGAGCGCCGGCTTGGTCTCGTCGGTGTCGAAGCGGTAGCCGGGCGGGAGGTTCGGCCCGTCACCGTCGGCGGGCTGGAGCGCGACGTAGCGCTGCCCGACGAGGTTGCGGAACCGCAGCTGCACGGTCGACCCGGTCGGGAGCGGGGCGTCCTTGGCGACCGTGAACGTGACCTTCGCCAGATTGTCGTCGGTGACCGAGATATCGGAGACCGTGCCGACCTTGACGCCCGCCTCGCGGACGTCGTCGCCCTTGTTGAGGCTGGTGGCGTCGGTGAAGAGCGCGGTGTAGGTGCGGTTCGGACCGGAGGTCTGGTTGCGGATCACCGCGGCGAGCATCACGGTCGCCAGCACGGTGGCGAGCGTGAACGCGATCGACTTGACCAGGGTGAGCTTCACTTCAGGATCACCTCCGTGCCGCGCAGGACGGGGCCGAGCAGGAGACTCCCCCACTGGGGGTAGTCGGCGGGCGCGACGCCCGCGGACGGCGCCATCAGCTCGGCGATCAGCTGGTTCTCCGCCGGCGAGTTGGCCTGGCCGAGGCCGCCCGAGACCTGCGCGAGCTGCTGGTCCACCGAGGCGCTGGGTGGCGCCGGGATGGTCGCCGGCTGGTCAGTCGTACGGCGGGCGGCGGGTGCCGCCGTCGTACCGGTCTTGCCGGTCTCGTAGGGGCAGCGCGCCTCGGCGTCGGCGACGTGGGTCGGACGGTCGCGTCCGGCGACGTACTTCCCACGCGACGGCTCGACGTTGAGGACGACGTGGATCCCGGGCTCGTCGGTGCCCTTGCCGAGGTTCTTGTCCATGACCGGGATGAAGTCCTTCGCGGCCTTGAACAGGCAGGGGAACTCCGTGGCGTAGGGCGCCACCGCGTCCAGCGCTCGGCGGCTCTGGGAGGAGAGGATCCGGATCGTGCCGGAGTTGGCGTCCATCCAGCCTCGGCTGGTGTCGGAGGCGTCGATGACGCTCGCGAAGACCTGCTTGAGGTCGGTGCGCTCCTTGACGAGGGTTCGGGAGGTCGTGGTCATCGTGTCGAGCGCGTCCAGGAGGTCGGGCATGGCGTCGGCGTACTGGCTCGCGACGGTGCCGAGCTCGGCGAAGTCGTCGGCCATCTGCGGCACCAGCGGGTTGAGCTTGTGGAGGTAGTCCGCCCAGCTGGACATGGCGTCGCCGATCTCCGTGCCCTGGCCGCGCAGCATGGTCGCGAGGGCACCGATAGTGGCGGCGAGCTTGTCCGGGTGGAGCGACTGCAGGACCGGCATCATCTTGTCGAAGACCTGCTGCAGCTCCACCGCGCGCGCCGAGGCGTCCTGGTGGATCAGGTCGCCGTCGTGGAGACCGGCCGGGGTGCCGGTCGCAGACGTGGGCGGCTCGAGGGCGACGTACCGCTCGCCGAAGAGCGTCTTGGGCAGCAGCAGCGCACTGGTCTTGGTGGAGAGCCTGCCGGCCACGTCGGGGTCGAGGTCGAGGGTGAGCCGGGCACCGGTGCCGTCGGGCGTGATATTGCTGACCGTGCCGACCGGGACGCCGTGCAGCTTGACGTCGGAGCCCTTCTGCAGGGCGTTGCCCATCACCGAGGTCACCAAGGTGACCTGGGTGCGGTCGACGAACGCCTTGTCGTAGACGAGCACGGCCACCGCGACGAAGGCGACGAGGAAGGCGAAGTAGCCGATCCCGAGGACGGCGTCGAGCGCGCGCCTCATCCCGCGATCCTCACCGTCGTCGTGGAGCCCCACATCGCGAGCGAGAGGAGCAGGTCGAGGATCGCGACGGTGACGATCGTGCGCCGCACCGACCGGCCCACCGCGACGCCCACGGCGGCGGGGCCGCCGTTGGCGCGGTAGCCGAGCCGGCAGTGGATCAGGATGATCAGGATCGCGAAGATCATCACCTTGATGAAGGACAGCAGGATGTCGAGCGGTGGCAGGAAGAGATGGAAGTAGTGGTCGTAGGTCCCGGCTGACTGGCCGCGGAAGTAGACCGTCACGATCCGTGAGCCGGCGTACGACGTCAGCAGCCCGATCACGTAGAGCGGGATGATCGCGATGCAGCCGGCGACGACGCGGGTGGTCACGAGATAGGGCACCGCGGGGACGCCGATGACGCGCAGCGCATCGACCTCCTCGTTGATCTTCATCGCGCCGAGCTGCGCGGTGAAGCCGGCCCCGACCGTCGCCGACAGCGCGAGGGCCGCGACCAGCGGAGCGATCTCGCGGGTGTTGAAGTAGGCGGAGATGAACCCGTTGAGGGTCGCGGTGCCGATCTGGTCGAGGGCGGCGTAGCCCTGCATGCCGACGACCGTGCCGACGAAGAGGCACATCCCGACCATCACGCCGATGGTGCCGCCGATGACCGCGAGGGCTCCGGAGCCGAAGGAGACCTCGGAGAGCAGGGCCAGGATCTCCTTGGGGTAGTTCTTGATCGTGTGTGGGATGGCGGCGACGACGCGACCGTAGAACCGCAGGTCGGCGCCGACCTGCGCAAGGGAGTCGACGGGCTTCTCCCACGCGCGCTTGCGGCGTGCGACGGGCTGGTGCCGCTTGGGCCGCATCGCCTGGGTGGCGGGCAGTGGCTGGTCGGTCATGTCAGGCCGCCTTCCCGGGGACCAGCTGGAGGTAGAGCGTGGTGGCGACGAAGTTGACGAAGAAGAGCAGCAGGAACGTCACGACGACCGACTGGTTGACCGAGTCGCCCACCCCCTTCGGGCCGGGCTTGGTGCCGAGGCCGCGGTAGGCGGCGACGACGCCGGCGAGGAAGCCGAAGATCAGTGCCTTGACCTCGCCGACCACGAGGTCGGAGAACTGCGCCAGCGCGGTGAAGGAGGCGAGATAGGCGCCCGGCGTTCCGCCCTGGACGATGACGTTGAAGAAGTAGCCGCCCAGCACGCCCACGACCGAGACCAGCCCGTTGAGCAGGACGGCGGAGAAGACGCAGGCCAGCACGCGGGGCACGACCAGCGCCTGGACGGGTGAGATCCCGATGACCTTCATCGCGTCGATCTCGTCGCGGATCGTCCTCGCGCCCAGGTCGGCGCAGATCGCGGCGCCGCCGGCGCCCGCGATGACGAGGGTCGTCACGATCGGCGCGGCCTGCTGCACGACCGCGAGGACGCTCGCCGCGCCGGTGAAGGACTGGGCGCCGACCTGGACGGTGAGCGTGCCGAGCTGGAGCGCGATGACCGCGCCGAACGGGATCGCGACGAGCATCGCCGGGATCCAGGAGACGCTGGTGACGAACCAGAACTGCTCGAGCAGGTCCTTCGCCGGGAACGGCCGCTTCGGGATCGCGCGCAGCGTGTCGAGCGCGAGCGCGAAGAGCTCACCGACCTGGGTCAGCGCGCGGCTGACCGGGTCGGGGCGGCGTATCGGACGGACCGGGTCGGCCTCCTCGTCGTCGTCGACGACGTAGAGCGGCGCGGCGCCGGACGCGAGCCGGTCAGCGTGGCGCTCCGCGCTGGCCCGCCGGATGCCACCGCTGGGCAGGAGCTGCTTGGGCAGGACCTCGATCGCGCGGGCGCCGGGGCGGACCAAGGTGGCGGTGCCGCCCGGGTAGGTCGGGTCGGTGGCCTCGTAGTCGTCCGTCGTCGAGTGGTCGACCTCCTCGCTCATGCCGATCGGCCCGATCGGGTCGCCGGACATGAACTGGGAGACCACCGGGTGGTCGGTGAAGAGGAACTCCTCGCGCGGGCCGAACATCACCAGCTGGCGGCGGTAGAGCATGCCGAGGTTGTCCGGCAGCGTGCGGGCCAGCTCGATGTTGTGGGTGACGACCAGCATCGTGGCGTCGGTCTGGGCGTTGACGTCGAGGAGGAGCTGGGCGAGGTTCGCCGTCCGCACCGGGTCGAGGCCGGAGTCGGGCTCGTCGCAGAGGATGATCTCGGGGTCGGTCACCAGTGAGCGGGCCAGGCCGGCGCGCTTGCGCATCCCGCCGGAGATCTCGCCGGGGAGCTTGTGCTCCTGGCCGACGAGGCCGACCATCTCGAGCCGGTCCATCGCGGTCTGGCGGATCTCCTTCTCCGACTTGCGGGTGTGGCGGCGCAGCGGGAAGGCGACGTTGTCGAAGACGCTCATCGAGCCGAAGAGCGCGCCGTCCTGGAAGAGCACGCCGAACCGCTTGCGCAGATCGAGCCGCTGGGACTCGCGCGCCTTCACCATGTCGACGCCGTTGACGAGGCACTCGCCCTCCTCGGGACGGATCAGGCCCATCAGCGACTTGAGGAAGACCGACTTGCCCGTGCCGGAGGGCCCGAGCAGGGCGGTGATCTCCCCCGGCGGGAGGGTCAGCGTCACGTCGCTCCAGATGTTCTGGCTCCCGAAGCTCTTCGTGAGCCCCCGCACCTCGACTGTGCCGCCCATGCGTCCTCCGACTCTCTGACGACCGCGCCCGGCGCCCCGGTGGGCACTCTCGGACAGTGGCGGCGTCGACCCCGTCCGCTGGGGAGGTCGGCGCCGAGTCAGACGCTAGGTGTGATCGGCGACACGCGGTTTTGGCGAGCCCTCCAGGGGCCCGCCGTTATCGTTTCGTTACCTTCACTTGTCGCGGGGCTGACAAGTGGACGCACGGGCTCGGTGCCGAAGGGCCGAGCCCCGTCTCAGGAGGCCTCGGCGCGCTGAGCCTGCTCGACCAGCGGCTTGAGCCCGACGCCCAGGGAGTAGATCCGGTCGTCGAGATGCTGGATGTCGGACTTGAGCTCCGTGCGCAGGCTGGCGAACCCGTCCTGGAACTCGCTGCGCAGCTCAGTCCGAACACGATCGATCTTCTCTTCGAGACCGGACCGGGTGGCGTCGATCTTTTGATCGAGACCGCTGATCTCCCCACGCAGCCCCACCTCGACGCTCCCGATCCGCTCCTCCAGGCCCGCCCGGGTGGCGTCGATCTTCTGGTCGAGACCGCTGATCTCCCCACGCAGCCCCACCTCGACGCTCCCGATCCGCTCCTCCAGGCCCGCCCGGGTGGCGTC